>JBJKOR010000655.1:0-2067 GCA_046707185.1 Anaerolineales bacterium
GGCGGCACGGAGGGATTCGTCCCTGATATCCATGCCATGCTAATAGCTTATTATCAAGCGCGCGGCTGGGATGAGAAGACGGGATATCCAACGAAGGAAAAACTTCTTGCACTTGGGTTGGATGATATTGCAAAAGATTTGTGGGGATAACGATATTGTCATTGCGAGCGATGGTCGAGCAGGCAGTGTTTTTCTGTCATATCGAGACCAAGCGACCGCGCAGCTCGCGTAGCACGCCGCAGGCGATGCCTTTGGCAAGCAGTCTCCTGATAACAAATTGCAAATAGAAGTTGCATTAGATTGCCACGTCGCGCTGGTTTCGATACGCCGAAAAGCACGGCTACTCAACCAGCGAATGCTCTCCTCGCAACGACATCCTAATTATAGTTTCGGCACAATCCCGCCCGTTGACTTCATATACTCGTGATATATATCGCCGAATTTTTCGAGCATCATCTTTTCTTCTGCGCGCCTGCGAAGAAGATAGAACGGAACGAACAAAATCAAGCTTCCAAGCCCTGCAATCCAATTTTGAATCAACAAGATTTGTGCAATTGCCCAGGCTAATTGGCTTGCATACATCGGATGACGAATGACTTTATAGATCCCGTTAGTAATGAGCGTATGTCCTTCGTAGATTTCGAGCGACGGCGACCAATTGGCTTTGAGATCGAAGTGGGCGCGCCAAAAAACCAGTAACGAGAAAATAAGGACAATTACGCCAGTCCATCCCAGCCACGTCGGTAGACTGTAATCAGCAAATGCCAGCCAGTTTGTAAGTGAATAAATCAGCGGAAGTATGAGCGCCGCGATGGTTAAGAGAACGAGCAATATATTTTCAGTGACCGAAACATGTTGTTCCAGTTTTTTTCTGGGCCTGGCGCTTATCGCAAACGGCGCCCGGATGATGACCTGCATCACTGTCCCGGCCCCAAAAACAGGGATAAGAATCAGGCTTTGATTTTCCATTTATTCATCTCTTCCTTGATTTCATCTTTGCCCGTTCGAGATTTTCCTTGACGCGGAACTTCACAATCTTGCTGACCAGTTTCAACGGCAGCGGTTCATCGAGCGGGAATTGGATGGCGCCCTTTGTGCTCGCGTATTTTGTCGTTTCTTTGATGAAGGCCTGCACTCCGCTCGGCGTGGGATAAAAGCCGATATGATTCTTCAAGGCCGCGAAGTGAACGAGATTGCCCTTCAAATAAAACGTTGGCATTCGATAGCTGATTCTTTCAGTCGCTTCCGGCGCGGCGGCCTTGATGGCTGCCCTCATATCCTTCAATTTTTTCTGTATCTCATGGGGATAGTTTGCAATATACTCGTCGATCGTTGCAGCTTTACTGGATATCATGCTCTCTCCTTTTTGGCGAACCTTGAAAAATTATAGCATGGCTTATCCTGGAAATTTGTTATAAAATTGCTCATCTTATCCTTCAAAGGAGAATACAAAATGAGTCTCTCAGCTTTGATTGTTTTGGTGATTGTCGGTGTTCTGGCTGGATGGTTCGCCGGAAAGATCATGAAGGGCAAGGGCTTTGGCTTGATCGGCGACCTGGTCATCGGCGTGATCGGCTCTTTCCTCGGCGGATGGCTGTTCGGCCTGCTGCACATCTCCATCGGCCTCGGCCTGATCGGGACCTTCATCACAGCCGTGGTTGGAGCCTTGGTCTTGTTGTTCATCGTGAGACTAATCGTTAAATACTATGCTTGCAAGCGAAAGCCCCGGGATTGTTGCTCGGGGCTTTTTTGATTCTCCTTCCAAACGAAAGAAGTTCTCTTTCTGGTTTTGTGTTAAAATAAATTTGATTTATGAAGCTAAAAGTTGACAAGGAAAATGAAGCACTTTATCTGTGCTTGGATGAAACGGAAATTGTCGAATCTGAAGAAGTTCAACCCGGCGTGATCTTGGATTTCGATAGCAAGAAACGTGTGGTCGGCATTGAAATCCTTGCGTTGAGCATGCGTGTCGATCCTGATAAGTTGAAGATTGTTCAATTGGAGATTGCTTAACTATGGTCACAGTCAATATATCTTTGGATAATGAAACCGCCAAAATATATCAAA
>JBJKOR010000656.1:0-8543 GCA_046707185.1 Anaerolineales bacterium
CCATCTGCTTCGACCAGGCCACGATAGGCGCCGTGCCGCTTCGCTTCGTGAATCGGCCCGTGCCACGGATCGAGACCTACATCGATTTTCTGATCGAAGGTCAAGGATGCAAAATGCCCATCGCCGCAGCCGACATCATTGATCGGAGCAGGCAAAGGCAGTCCTTGATAAAAGGAAGATTCAACCGAGCGCAACAACGCACGGAAATATGGCAGGTCGCGCATTTGAGGAAAAAGGAAATCTTTCATCTGTATTCTGTCATTGTGAGGAGCCGCTGGTTGAGCAGAGCGAGTGCTTTTCTCGCTCGTATCGAAACCAAGTGGCCACGCGGCAATCTCCTCTAACTATCAACTGAATGTTATGTAAGATTGCCACGTCGGGCTTTGCCCTCCTCGCAATGACACTCATTTTTTCATCAACCTTTCGAAGATTTTTTCGTACTCTGCCGCGACAGTATCGGGATCATAGGCCTTCTTGATGACATCGACATCGCTGCGGAATTTTTCCGGTTCGTCCAGGACAGCGAGAACGGACTCCGCCAAAGAAGCCGAATCGCCAATCTCGGAAACCCGTCCGGCCTGGTGCATCTGAACCGGCATGCGCACGCCCGGCAGTGCGGACGGCACACACGGCACGCCGTTCATCATGGCTTCGATCTGAACGAGACCAAACGCCTCGGTCGAATTGAGCGATGGCACGACCAATACATCCAAGTTCGGATAAAACGCCGACATTTGCAGCGGGTTGAGATTACCAAGAAATTCCCAATGACCGGCAGCTCCATAGTCACGGATGCGCGGCATCAAACGATCAGAATAAGCCTGCTCCCCCATTACATTCTGATATTGTCCCGCGAACAAAACCTGCGCGTTCGGATATTGTCTCAGGATCGAGGGCAAGGCGTCCAACAGAACCTCGACGCCTTTTTCAGCCGCGAAGCGGGCCGCCATCCCGATGACCGGCTTTCGGTCGAGGCAATGATGCGCCTGCGCAAAAGCTTGGATCGCGTCCTTGTCCGCGGCGGGCAACTCAACCGGCGGCAGAATCGTCCGAAGCTTGGACTTATAGCGCGAGAGATACGATGAATGATCGGCGTAATCCTGGGTATAGGTGATGATTTGATTCGAAAGCAGCGCCGCCATGTTGTTCTGCCATTTAACCACGAGATTGACAAAACGATTGAACAGACCGGGCGGAAGCCTCAAATCGCAGTGATAAGTAAGCACCGCAGGCTTGCCGAATAATCGTCCACGAAATGCCACGCCGGGCGCATCAAATTGGGGCAGATGCAGTTGCACCACATCGTGGTCGGCAACCAATTTGGTGGCGGCCCAGCCAAAGGTCGGCGCGATGACGCCCTTGCTGAGGCGAAACATAACCGGGATGCGGATGATCTTGACACCATCCATATTTTCTTCGCGCGGCAGGGACGGGTCATATTGCGTGGTCATCACCGTCACCTGATGGCCGCGCTGCACAAAAGCACGCGCCAGCCGTTCCGCGTAAATGGTCAGGCCGGAGGTGTGCGGACGATAATAGGTGAGAACAGTCAGGATTTTCATAAAGCGCAGGGATTATACCGCACAGAAGAACGCTGCACTGGTTAACATCTTTTTTAACGAAAGAACCGCTGATTCATCAGCGGTTTTTCTAAACCAGAAATAAAGTCAACAACCCCCGCTTTGAATACCGTTTTAAATTCATCATCTTCTAAATATAAGCAGGGATTATACCCCTATACTATCAGAACAAATCTTTATTCTCTCTCACCCAATTGTATAACCGCTCGATCCCTTCTTCCAAGCCAATCTTCGGCTCCCATCCCAATTCCCGCTTGGCTTTGCTGGAATCCGCGTAGAAGACACGTTGATCGCCGGGACGCCAATCGGCACATGCCACTTCGATTTTCCTGCCCAACAATTTTTCGAGCATCGGACCAAATTCCGACCAAACCGCCAACACATTTTTCGGCCCGCCGCCCATGTTATAGACCTGTCCTTTGGCGACCTCTATTTTTTCAATGGCCGCGTCATAGCCATTGAGCAGGTCATCCACATTCAAGACATCGCGCACCTGCTTGCCGTCACCGTAGATCGTAATTGGTCGTCCCAACACCGCAGCAATGATGAACCAGGCCACCCAGCCTTGATCCTCGATCCCGAACTGGCGCGGACCATAAATGCAACTCTGACGAAAGACAATGGATCGTAGACCGTAGATTCGAGCATAGTCGCGAACGTATTGATCGCCGGTGCCTTTGGAACAACCATACGGCGAATGGAAATCGAGCGGCTGCGTTTCGGGGCAGCCATTTACCAAATCTGCATAACGCCAGCGCGTCGCGTCCTCCACCACCTTCACATCGTCCATGCCGCCATAGACTTTGTTCGTCGAAGCGAAAATAAAAATCGGATCGCGGCCAGAGAGACGGGCTGCCTCGAGCGTGTTGAACGTCCCGAGGGCGTTGGACTCAAAGTCATCGCGTGGATTCGTTACCGAGGTGGTGACCGCCACTTGTCCCGCGAGATGAACGATCACATCCGCCCCGCGAGCGGCTTCCGCTATCGAGGCCGCGTCGCGTACGTCAGCCTGGATCACGTTAAACGACTTCCCGCCAAAATCCTTTTTCAGCCAATCGAGATTCCTTGGCGCGCCATCGCGGCTGAGATTATCGTAAATCGTCACATTCTCGCCGCGCTTAAGTAAACGATAAACATAATTCGAGCCGATGAACCCGGCTCCACCGGTAACGAGATATTTCTTTGTCATATTATTCCTTCTTGGATCGAAATGCCATCAACTGTTGATAGATTCCCGAAAGCGACTGCCCGTTACGGATCAGGGCATAGCCGCCCAACACAATCGCCGTCAAGTAATTGAGAAAATGCAGAGTCAACGCAACGGCCAGGGATGTAGATTGATCGTGCGAGACCAATGTCAACGCGCCGCCGAGCGCGCCTTCGAAGGTGCCGACCGCGCCGGGCAGCGATGGAACGGCATTGCCGAATGCGCCTGCGCCGAGTCCAAAGGGTGCCCATATCCATTGCGGATTTGGGAAAAAGGCGCGCAACATCAAGTAGAAAGTGAAAATAGACATGCTCCAGTTGAACAGCATCCAAAACATGAAGCGGGCAAAGAGCCAGCCGTCGGTCAGCGCGCCAAGACCGGTGAGGAATGATTCGAGGAGGCTGCCGCCAAAGCGTTGAATGGAAGGCCAGCGCGCGCTGAGTCGATGGAAGGTTTCGAGCGCCCATCGATCGTTTCTGGCGAGGATATATAAGAAGATCAATCCGGCGACCACAACCGCGCCGAGTATGACCGCAATGCGGCCCGCACCTTTGACGCCCGCCACAAATGGCAGCGAACTGAGAAAGAGCGCGGCGGTGATCGCCAGGTCCATCGAACGTTCGATGACAATGGTCGGAAGAATCTCGGCGAATTGCAAATCGGTCCTGCGGCTGAGCATATAGGCGCGTCCCAGTTCGCCGAGGCGGAACGGCAAAAAGGCATTGAGCAAATAACCGATGTTCAAGCTATGAAATACTTCCCAATATGGGGCCTGATCGCGCAATAACGTCCGCCAGACAATGGCACGTACCCAAAGCCATGCAAACCCAATGACAAATGCAATGAGAATGATTACATAATTCGCCGAACGAATGGCGGCGAACATCTTGGGTAAATTGACGAAATATAAAATGGCGACGATGATTAAGATACTAATCAGTGCACCGGGAAGCCAACGTTTGATGTCTTTCATTGATCTCCGTAGGGACACAGCGATGCTGTGCCCTGGGCAGAGCAATGCTCCGCCCCTACAATACCATTTATTCTTCCTCTAATTTCAATACCGCCATGAACGCCTCTTGCGGGATTTCCACATTGCCGACCATCTTGAGACGCTTCTTGCCGCGCTTTTGTTTTTCCAGCAATTTTTTCTTGCGCGTGATGTCGCCGCCGTAACACTTTGCCAACACATCCTTGCGCGTGGCCTTGACATTGGCGCGGCTGATGACTCGTCCGCCCGCTGAGGCCTGGATGGCAACATCGAACAATTGGCGCGGGATGATCTCCTTTAGTTTGGTAATCATCCGCTGACCTTTGTGATAGGCGTCCTGCTTGTGAACGATGGCTGCAAGCGCATCCACCGGCTCGCCATTGACGAGGATTTCCAGCTTCTGCAATTCATCCGGACGATATTCAAGAATTTGATAATCAAGAGAGGCATAGCCTTTTGTGCGCGATTTCAAGTCATCGAAGAAGTCAACAATGATTTCAGATAATGGTATCTCGAAATTGAGCTGCACACGATGCGGTGCGGGATATTCCTGCGATTTGAAGATGCCGCGCCGCTTCGTGACCAAATCCATGATGGGGCCGTAATAATCGGTCGGCGTGATGATCTCGATGGTCATCCACGGTTCGCGGATCTCGACAATCTGCGATTCGTCCGACGGCAATTCGGCAGGCGAATCGACCGTAATGAGTTCATTATCCACTTTCAATACTTCGTATTCCACCGAGGGCGCGGTGAATAACACATCGAGCAAATATTCACGCTCAATGCGTTCTTGAATAATTTCCATATGGAACAAGCCAAGGAAGCCAGCCCGGAATCCAAAACCCAAGGCTTGTGATGTTTCCGGTTGAAAAGTCAAAGAAGCATCGTTGAGCTGAAGCTTATCGAGCGACTCGCGCAGTTCGGGATAATCATCCGCTTCAACAGGATAGATACCGGCGAAGACCATCGGCTTGGGATGACGGTAACCCGGCAGAGGTTCCGAGGCACGAAGCGAGGCGAGCGTAATCGTATCTCCGACGCGGCAATCATGCACGGTCTTGAGTCCGGTGGCAATATATCCAACTTCGCCCGCCGTCAAACTTTGAGTCGGTTTCATATCCGGCGAGAAAATTCCGATCTCAACCGGTTTCATATCGGCTTGGGTGGCGAACATGCGAAGCGTATCAGTCGGTTTGATCGAACCTTCCATCACGCGGATATAAGCGATCACGCCTTTATAGGAATCGTAATGTGAATCGAAGATCAGGGCGCGCAACGGTTTATCGGGTTCATCTTTGGGCGGCGGTACACGTTGAACAATGGCTTCCAACACTTGATCCACATTGATGCCGTCTTTGGCAGAGATGCGAATCACTTCATCGGCCTCGACGCCGAGCAGCGAAGCGATGTCTTCCGCAACTTCATCGGGACGCGCCGAGGGTAGATCAATTTTATTGATGACGGGAATGATAACGAGATCGGCGTCGAGCGCTTGATAGAGATTGGCGAGCGTCTGCGCTTCGATACCCTGCGTGGCGTCTACGACCAATACCGCGCCTTCACACGCTTTGAGCGCGCGGCTGACTTCATAACCAAAATCCACGTGACCGGGTGTATCGATCAAGTTGAGTTCGTAGGCGTTGCTATCTTTGGCCGTGTAATTCATCCGCACCGCGGAGGCTTTGATGGTCACGCCTTTCTCGCGTTCCAAGTCCATCGCATCCAAAATTTGCTCGGTGGTGTCGCGGTCGGGAACGGTTCCGGTTAAATGCAATAAGCGGTCGGCAAGCGTCGACTTGCCGTGATCCACATGCGCGATGATACAGAAGTTACGGATATGCGCGGTCATAGAAGCGCCGAAAGTATAACCGATTTAAAGAGCAACGCGCCCGACGGCGCGTCTTTGATCGAACACTTATGTTCCAATTTGCGTTAGCAGTTGGCGATAATCCGCGGCATTCGGCGGATTCATCGATAAGATTTGTTTGATCACTTCCACCGCTTCGTCTTTCCTGCCCGCCGACATTAACGATTCGCCCAACGCGTCCAGTTGGGCAACCGCCTCCTCCGTACGCCCAAGCCGGTGAAGTTGTTCGGCAAGCTTCTGGCGCAAGACCGGCATATCTTCATGATCCTTGATCAATTCATTGAGGAAAGACAGGGCATCATTCCCTTTGGCATTGGAATCCAAATAGGCAATGAAACCATCCAATTCCGCTATGGCTTGCGAGGGTTGTACCATTCGCAAATGAAGTTCGATCAATTGCTTGCGTGAGCCTTGATCATCCGGACGAATGGTGCGGATCTGCTCGAAAACGCGTACCGCCTGTTTCCAGTCGAGTCTCTGCATGTCGATATCGGCCATGCGCTGCAAGATCTGAACATTCCACTGGCGGTCGCCATCGGATTGCTGAATGAACTGCAGGGCCGTTGTATAGGTCTTGCGAGCCAGATTCAATTCTGCCAGACGATAATAGATTTCGGCCAATTCAAGGTATTCGCTGACCGCTTCGTTGACCTGGCCGCGCGCCACTAATTGATCGATGAGACGGGTGTGCGCGTTCAAATCCATCGGCGCGAGCTGGATGACGCGGCGCAATAATTTCGTCGCCTGAACCGCTTCGCCACGCACGCTGTAGGCATGAGCCACCACTGAGAATTTGGCAATCGCGTCCTGGGAACGACCATCTTGAATCAACAGATCGCCCATCAACGCATGAAGCGGCAGGTACGTCGGTGCATGTTGAAGCGCGTCATAGGCTTCGTCCATGGCAGAGCGCAATGCGCCCTGGCGCGCCAATTGATTGATGCGGCTGATCGATTCGATCACCACGCTGGACTGCGCCTGCAAAATGACTTCCGCAATGGGCATGGGCGTATCGCCCTCCTGCGTCTTGCGCATTTGCTCGCGCGTCCGGTGAATTTGATCCCGCCAATCGGCGCGCATCAACAACTTGTTGACGTTTTCGCACAAGCGGCGATTGGTCGTGTCGTCATCCTGATTCTTTTGGGTTTCCAGCAACGGCTCATACAACTGGCTCAGCGCGTCTGCCTCCTCCTCCGAAACCATCGCCATATCCGCCAGTTTCAGGGCTTCGAGATATTCCGAGGCAGCCGATTTGATCTCGCCCTTCTTGAACAAAACATCTCCCAACAGCAGGCGTGAACCGAGGGCATATTTCTTATGATTGATCGAACGGGTCAAATAACGGACTGCGCTTTCCAAACGTTCGTTTTTGGCACGCAGATAGCCCAGATTGAAATATAAGGCCGGATGGGAAAAACCTGCTTCCATGGCGTGTTCCAATTCCTCCGCCGCCAGGCTTTCTTGTTTTTTAGTCTGAGCATCGATGGCTTGGCCCAAATGCATTACCACTTTGGTTTGTTCCGCCTGTTGCATGGAAAGCTGGCCCGTGCCTTTTACAATGGCCGAAAGGCCGCGTCGTTCCTGAGCAGCCGGATTTTCATCGGAATAATCGAAGAGAACCTCTGCCAGCTTGGTCAATGCTTTTTGCCGCGTCTCCGCCACCGGATCCATGCCGGAGGCGGTCCGCTGACTCGGCTGGGTATTCTCCAGCTTGAGTTTCGCCATAATGATCGGCCCCGTTCCACCTTTGGGACGAATCGGCCTCGGCAAAAGTTGTCCCGATCTCAAGAGCGTCTGCGCCTTCAAAGCTTCAGGACTTTGCGGCATCAACTGGATGGATTTTGCAACTAGATCATTGGCTTTCTCGGCATTCCCCGAACGCTGGAGGATACTGGCAACGGCGAGATATTCGGTCACCGCTTGCTGAACGTGGCTGAGCCGTTCATGGACGACTGCCAGCCTCGAATGCGCCGCCAAGTGATCCGGATGAAGAGTGGTCACCCGAACCCAGTTCTCGATGGCTTTATCCACATTGCGCTGGGCAAGGAATTTGTCGGCGGCTTTGGCAAATAAATCAACAGCCTCATCCAAGTCGCCAAGTCGTTCTGAGATCTGCGCGGCCTTTTCGAGCGGCACGGGATCATCCGGCGAAAGCTGGGAGGCGCGTTGATACATACGCAGCGACTCATCGAACTCGCCCAATTGATACAGAGCCAGGCCAAGGCTGTTGAGCGCTTTTGGCTGATCAGGAATTTCCTGCAGGGCTTTGCGATACGCAGCGGCGGCTTTTCCCCAATCCTGATCCCAGGCCGCGGAATGGCCCTCATTCATTGCTTTCTGAAAAACGTCGTCACGTCCGGGCATATTATCATTATAACGGATTGCGAAGTCTCCAGACTTCGCGGGAATATTACAAGACCATAACTTCGCGACGACCGGAGCCATCGCACTCCTAGAGAACTTTCATCTCGCCCCAATTCGTACCAGAGCGGGCCTCCGTTAAAAGTGGAATATCCAATTTGTAAGCGAATCCCATTACCTCCTGCACAAGCCGAACGGTTTTCTCCAGTTCCTCTTTGGGAACTTCCAGCACCAACTCGTCATGCACTTGCAGCAACATTTGGGCACGGAGCTTTGCCTGTTTCAAGGCGCGCGGAAGCTGAATCATGGCGATCTTCATAATATCCGCGGCCGTACCTTGAATGGGTGCGTTGATGGCTTCGCGTTCTTCGCGGTTTTTCATCGCCATGTTGAGCTTGCCTTGCAGCGCCGGGAAATAACGGCGGCGGCCAAGTAAAGTTTCCACATAGCCATCTTGGGCGGCTTGTTTGCGGATGCCATCCAGATATTTTTTGATGCCGGGAAATTGCGTGAAATACATTTTGACGAATTCAT
>JBJKOR010000657.1:0-1874 GCA_046707185.1 Anaerolineales bacterium
CCTCCAAATCTTTCATCGTGGGCAAAGCACGACGCAAGACGATTCTCTAATCCCTGTTCTCTACTCTCTAATCTCTGCTCTCTATTCTCCAGTTCAGTCGAGTAGCCTAATTCCAGCATCCCATGACCTTGAAAATCATCGAGCAATTCGGACCATGTCACATACGGGATCGGAAAATCCGGCGAAAGCATTCCTTCCTCGATGCTATCCTGCCGCAGCCTGACAGCCTGCTCTTCCACTTCCGCCACCATGCTTTCAACGACCGATAAATCGTCCACCAGCACCCACGCTTTTTGCGGAAGATAACTCATCAAGCTTGATGCTTGAGGATGAAGTAAAGGAATATGAAATTCCGATATTCGAGATTCGGCATCCGATAATTCGATATTCGAGTTGTCGAGAATCGAATTATCACTTGTGAGATATTCCCGCGCGGGCATAACCAACACCGAATCCATTTTTTCGACGGTTCTCTGCGAAGCCGGATCGAATCGTCGAATCGTTTCGATCTCATCGCCGAAGAAATCCAAACGGATCGGCAGCTTTTCGGCGGGCGGCCACACATCCAAAATGCCGCCGCGTTGGGAAAATTGTCCCGGCTCCAAAATGGTGTTGACGCGTTCGTACCCAATCTCGGCCCAACTTCGCAGAAGCGAATCGGAATGGATGGATTGATTCACCGAAAGTTTTTTGCAGGCTTTGAGATAATCGCGGCGCGGCAGGGTGCGCGTCATCAGCGAGCGCGCGGAGGTAATGATGATCGGCGGCGTTTCAGGTTTGTTGATGAATGGTAAATGATAGGCGGCTAAAGCTGTTAAAGTTCGCAGACGTTCGCGGCGCGTGGTTGCACCCCACGCGGCTTGTTCGTAGAAAAGCGGATTCGGCTCGGCAAATAAATAACGTGGTGATTGAATCCAAAAACCCAATTCATCGAATAACGATAGGGCGTGATCGGCGCGATCGGTGACGAGCAGAATCGGTTGATTCAAATCCTGGCGCAGCGCGGCCAGGATCGGCAAACGCGCGGCGCGCGGCAATCCCAAGCCGGGAAGTTTTTCACCGGCTTGAATTTGTTTCAGCAATTGCTGATATTGTGGGAGCGCGCGGATTTTATCGAGAAGGAATTGCATAGTGAAAAGAGAGTAGAGATTAGAAATCAGAGGGTAGTAAGTTCAAGATAAACGGAGTTGGTCAACTATTCTCCACTCTCTATTCTCTAACATCTCCATTGAACTTATTCATTGCCTTATCCAATCCATCCGTGACAAAGGTTAAGACCGCATCGGCGGCGCGCTCAAGGATGGATGGTGACTCTTTCATCTCATCTTTGGAAAAATCCTGGAGCACATACGCGGCGGGATCCATCCGTCCGGGCGGACGCCCGATGCCAAGCCGCAGACGCGGAATCTCTTTCGTGCCAAGCTGTACGATCGTTGAAGCCATGCCTCTCTGCCCACCGGGGCCGCCGCCGGGCCGCAGACGGATTGTGCCAAACGGGAGGTCGAGATCATCATGGGCAATGAGCACTTTCGATAACGGCAGCTTATAGAAATGAATCAATCCTTGTGCCGACTGACCCGACAGATTCATATAGGTCTGCGGCTTGGCGAGGATGAGCTTATGCTCGTTGTACACCGCATCCGTGACGATGGCTTTGGATTGCAGTTTCATGCCGCGCGCGTTCAATCGGACGATCAACATGTCAACCAGCATGAAGCCAAAGTTATGGCGGTTGTCTCTGTATTCACGGCCCGGGTTGCCGAGGCCGACGATCAAGTAAGTGTCAAGTGTCATGGTCAAGTATCAAGTGTCAGGTGTCACGTATCAGGAGCGGCGGATGCGGATAACGATGCCGAAGAAAATAAAAAGAACCA
>JBJKOR010000658.1:0-25395 GCA_046707185.1 Anaerolineales bacterium
ATCCAGATCCAATCGAATGACTCGCGTTATCTTCCGACAACATTGAAGAATACGTCAGTGAAAATAGATTCATCTGGATTGACCGCTCAAGTTGGCGGACAGGTTGTTTTGGCGGTGTCGTCATCCAGCACCGCGAAATTGATTTGGGTGGTTGCGACCGCTTATGACGAGTCAGGAGGCGTAGTTGGAGTCCGGCGCTGGGAATCGACGGACGCACTGGCGCCGGGAGGCAGTCAATCTTTTTCGTTTATGGTTTCGAGTATTGCGGAAGCAATTTCGCGCGTGGAGTTTGCGGCGGAGGCAAAGCCATAGCTCCTCCATCACTTCTGCTCACAAACCTGCAAGCTCGCTTAATTGACGCATCCATTTCTTGCATGTATAATCTCTTCCACTTGCTCCCATTGTGGGGCATTTATGAGGCGATATGGCTTTACGCGGCAACCTTCGTGATTTTACAATTACTCAATTACTCAATTTGATCAACTTGGCGCAGAAGACCGGCACGCTGGTTGTGGACGGTCCGAGTGAGCAGGCCTATATTTCGTTCCGCGAAGGCAAGCTGGCGTATGCCAAAATCGGCGCGGAAGATAATGGTCTGGCGGCTGTCCTGCACAAGGCCAACAAGCTGAATGTCAACCAATACCGTACCATCGTCGACCACTCCAGCAAAATGACCGATAAGGAACTCGGGCTTTTACTGGTCAATGCCGGATATGTTTCGCAGGAAGATATCCTGCTCAACTTGCAGAGTTATTTTACGGATGTGATTCGCCGCCTCTTTGCCTGGGTGGAGGGCTTCTTCCGTTTCGAGAACGAAATGCTCCCGCCCGAAGATCGCATCAATGTCAAACTCGATTTGGAGAATTTGATCATCGAGGGGTCGCGCCAACTGCGTGAATGGGAGGAACTACAGGATGAGATTCCCAGCCTCGATATGGCGCTCAAATTCACTGACCGCCCGATGACGAATCTCAATCTCAGCGTCGAGGAATGGCGCGTAGTGAAATACATCGATCCGAAGAACACCATGAAGCAAATTGCTTCCGCGGCAAAGTTGAATGATATGGAAATCCGGCGCATTGTGTATGGCCTCATCCAGGCTGGTCTCGTGGAAATGGTTCGTCCCTTGAGTCCGTTGGCCGCACCGCAAATCAATCCCAAGATGTTCCCGACGCAGGACAAGGAAGAACAGAGATCGCTCATCAACAAGTTGATTGGGCGCATCCAGAAGCTGTGATTTTATTCGAGAGGAAACCGGATTATGCAAACTGTCAAAATGGTCGTCACAGGCCCCTTTAGCGCCGGGAAGACTCAATTCATCCAATCGGTGAGTGAGATCGACGTGGTTGCTACCGAACGGAAGATTTCCAGCGTTTCGGAGAAATCCATCAAAGATGCCACCACGGTCGCCATGGACTTTGGCCGGATCACCGTCGATGAAGATTTGGTCTTGTATTTGTTCGGAACACCCGGCCAGAAGCGATTTGATTTCATGTGGGAGATTCTATCGGAGGGAATGTTGGGCTTTATCGTCATGGTCGATTCGACCCGCCCTGAAACCTTTCGCGAGGCCCGATCCATTCTCGAAACCTTCCGTGCCTACGCACCAACGCCTTTTGTGGTGGCCGCCAATAAACAGGATAAAAACGACGCGTGGGAATTGGATGATATGCGCCACGCGCTCCGCCTGGATGCAAAGACAAAGTTGCTGCCATGCGTGGCTACCAATAAAGCCCAGGTCAAACAGGTTTTGCTGGAATTGCTATATAGTATTCTGGCCGAGATGGACGCCAGCCAATAGAAACCGGTTCTTTGGTAAAATATCGCCGCTGAGGTCAAGGCCTCTGCGGTTGATTTTTAAGCGCAGTTGATATAATGGATCGTTTATACTTTTTGAATGCAAATAAGGCATCTTCAACCCATCTCTGGCAGAGTGATATTTTGTGTCTTCAATAACAACGGATCAAGGAATCGTTCATTACGAAGTTTTTGGGAGGGGTAAGCCTGTTATTCTTCTGCACGGCTATCAGGGTTCGTGGGGCTTATGGCAGGAGACTATGGCCTACCTTGGTGCGTTTTATCGCACCTATGCGCTGGATTTTTGGGGGTTCGGCGAATCGGGTACCAAGCGCGAAACCTACGCGGTGCAGGATTTTGTCAGCCTCGTAAATCAGTTCATGGAACAGCTTGGAATCGTCCGCGCGCCGCTGGTGGGGCACAGCATGGGCGGGACCGTTAGTTTGTCTGTATCCATTAAATATCCGGAGCGTGTCAGCAAAGTGGTGGTCATTGGTTCGCCCATCGTCGGATCATCGCTGTACTTTTTCCCAAGAGTTTTTGGTTATCGTGCGTTTGGCTGGCTGACCTATCATAACCTTTGGGTCTATAAATCCTTTTATCATTTGCTGGCTCCGGCTTATTCGCAAAACCGCGAGTGGGCCAAGATGATGGATCGCGATGTTTCGCGGACGACCATGCAGGCTTTCTTTGCCAGTATCGGTTCGCTTCGCCAAACGGATTTGCGTCCCAGCCTTGGGGAGATTCGCGTGCCAGTGTTGGGCATGTTCGGCAAGAAGGATATTGTTGTCAATCCTGATCAATGGAAGCCTTTACAGGAAGGTGTGCCTCAGGCGCGAGTGGAACGATTAGAGAAAGCCGGACTATTCGTCTTGTTGGACGAGCCGATGGAATTCAGCCGCAAACTCAAGGCATTTCTCGACGAACCCGATTTGCCAACTTTGACGTTATGACAGAATATCATTATCCCGAACCGATGGGACGTATCATCCTGCTCGCGATGGAGGAGATCATTGGCAGCGACGATGTTGATTCCGTTTTGGAAGGTTCTTCTCTCGCCTCTTTCGCAGACGAGGAGATGGACACGCCCTCCGAAAAGTCTTTCCCGTTCGAGGTGGTAGCCCAGCTTCAAGAATCGCTGGAGCAGGTTTATGGTCGGCGAAGCGGACGCGGTGCCGCTTTACGCGTCGGACGCGCCAGCTTCCAGCATTATCTGCGCGAATATGGTTCGAGGCTGGGTCTCACGGAACCAGCGTTTCGCCTGCTTCCGCTCTCCAGCAAAATCCAGCGCGGGGTGAATGTCATTGCAGAGTTGTTCAACAAACACACTGATCAACATGTGTGCGTGGCGCAGAAGGATGGCAAGTTGCTTTGGATCATCGAGCGCTGTCCGCTGTGCTGGGAGCGTAAGGCAAACGAACCTGTTTGCTATTGGGTGGTTGGACTTTTGCAGGAAACGCTTTATTGGCTGAGTGGTGGTAAGATATTCCATGTCGAGGAGATTTCCTGTGTTGCTCACGGCGACGCTGCTTGTACCTTGGAGATTGATCTGGTGCCTCTTGCGTGAAACAATTCCCTTTAACAAAATTGTAGGGGCGGGAATATCCCGCCCCTACTATAATTAAAATTCAATTGACCATGCTCAAAATCATCCTTCATGCACCGAATATGATCATGCCGTTCTGCGAATCGGCGCGCGAACTTCGTTTGCAAAACGTGCCATTATGGCTTTGGCAAAGAAATTTGTTGGCGCCTTATGTGACGCGCGAAATGGAGCTGAAAAAAGGTATGCCCATGCCGCCGGTCCACGAGCCGACGCTGGTTTACCGCGATAATCTTTTCTTTGATGAGCCGTATATTCGGGCTTTCATAGCGGAGGCTAAAAAGCGCAAGCGGGCGGTGCGGGCAGCTTTTTCTGCAAATGACCCGGCCTTCAAGGAACATGCCTTGCCGCTTTCCATATCCTATACGCCGGCGGGCAGCGTCTATCTGGCCGACTTGTGGTACTACCCCAACGGCCCCGTGGTGGACGTAGAACCGTTGGTGTTGGACTTGCAATCGCGTGAGGTCGGCTATTATCATGTCCCGACCTATATGGCGGATCAAAGCGGCGATTTGCTTTTTCACGTTCCGCTGCGCTCGTTGATTGCCATTGATTCGTGGGTACACATCTTTATCGCTGATATTGTGTTTGGCCTGTTTGGACGCGGCGCCCGCTTTGAGAAACGTCTTGATGAGGATTTGGGATTCAAGCTGGGGATTCTCGGCAGGGCGCTCTACGAGGGCCGGCAGCTCCTCGAAAGTTCATCTCTGGTGCAGGTCGGTAAGAATTGCGTGATCGATCCGCGTGCGGTTATTCACGGGCCAACGACGATAGGGGATAACGTCACTGTCAATGCGGGCGCGGTCATCGAGAACTGCATTGTTGGAAGCAATGTGAATGTTTCGCAGGATGTGCAGTTGATGCTTTCGGTGGTGGGAGACGGGACATTCCTGCCGTTTCGTTCGGCGCTGTTTATGACCACTGTTATGGACAACAGCATGATCGCGCAGAATACCTGCCTGCAAATGTGCGTGGTGGGACGCAACACGTTTATCGGCGCCGGTTCGACCTTCACAGATTACAACCTTGTTCCTGCGCCTCTGCGTGCCTGGGATGGAAACGGTAAATTGAGCGTTTCCAACCGGCCTGTGATGGGCAGCGCCATTGGACATAATTGCCGTCTCGGTTCCGGCATGATCGTTTATCCGTCGCGTACCATCGAGTCTGACGTGGTATTGGCTGCCTCGAAGGAACGCCGAGTGATCGACCGCAATGTGCGTTATGAAGACAGCGACCACCATCATTTCCGGTCAGGCAGTTTGCACGAGGCGTTGTATCATCGTCCAAAGGACAAGGACTTGGAATCGTGGTAATTATGGTCAGCACAGAGATGGAATCGCTGACCGAGTCGCCGTTGATTCTTGCGGTCACAAACGCCATTCATGATATTATTCATCCCGGGCATTTGCAGCCGGGGAATGACGTCTGTGGTGTGGCGCACCCCCGCGACGTTTCTGCAATGGTCGCAGCGGCCGGAGATGATATATTAGTGTTTAACGGTGGAATGGTGAATGTGCCACCCGCCGTAAATCTTCATTTCGACTTTGGTTTTCCCGAGGACATGGCTGAGACAATGGCGTTTGCATTGGAAGGCCGCTTCGAGGATTATACGATTGGCAAGGATATTGCATTGGAACGCGTGAACGAAATTACAGCAATTGCCGAGAAACATGGGTCCCGCTCGTTTGAGCGTGAAGTGACAGACGAACAAATCGAAATTGTACGCCGCAATGCTCGTCGCACAATGACAAGAGCGAGACAGCGCGTTTATTGAGGAGGCTTTATGGGAAAGTCCCGATTGTTGGTTGTGGAAGATGACGTGGATATTGCCAACATGCTCAAGATTTATTTTTCCAGCATGGAGTTCGAGGTGGATACCGTCCAGCGCGGTTCCGATGCGTTGGAGAAGACCAGGCATGTGCTCCCACATCTGATCGTGCTGGATAACATGCTGCCCGATATCGACGGTTACGAAGTTTGCCGCAACTTGCGGACCAACACGCGTACCAGCCACATCCCGGTCATTTTTCTCACGCAGAAGGATGAACGTAGCGATAAGCTGCAGGGGCTTGAGCTTGGCGCGGACGATTACATTACCAAGCCGTTCGATATCGAAGAGTTGAAACTGCGCGTACAGGGTGCCATTCGGCGCTCGGAACGCGAAAGCCTTACCGATCCGCGCTCTGGACTTCCGGCCGGACGACTGATCGAGGAGCAGTTGCGCCGCATCATCCGGGAAAAGAACTGGGCGCTGCTCGATATGCGCATCAATTACTTCGACGAGTTCAAGGATGTCTACGGCTTTGTCGCGGCGGACAATGTGTTGCGTTTCGCCGCCATGATGATCGGCGAGGTGGTGGACGAGGTGGGTACAAGAAACGATTTTATCGGTCACGCGGGCGGCGATAATTTCATCGTGATTACCACCAATGAAGCCGCGCCGCGCCTCAAGCAGCGACTCAAGGAACGTTTCGCATCCGAAGTTCAAACCCACTATAACTTTATTGATCGGCAGCAGGGCTTTATGCAAGCTCCCAAATCCGAAGGGGATGCGGAAAAAGTGCCGTTCATGAGCATGTCAGTCGGTATGGTGTCGCCCAGCCAGCAATCGTTTGCTGATATTCGCGAGATCACTGAACTTGCCGCAGACGCCCGTCGGCAGGATTCTTAGAGGGCCGCGCAAGCGGTTTCTTCCGAATGTCCGCTGGAATGAATTTGGGTTTCGAGTTGATCGCAGCCGGGCTGGTTGTGGCGGCACTGGCTTGGTTGCTATTGCACCTGTTCCCAAATCGAATTTCCTCTGGACGAATCGAAGACATTCCTTCGAATTCTTTGGATATTGATCAGGCCAATGACGCGGTGCTTGTCATCCAATTCGGCGGTCGGGTGGAATATATCAATGAACCGGCGCGCAAATGGTTCGGCCTGCAGGAGGATGACGCGGCAGATATCGAACGTTTGGCGCGCCGTGTAAATCCCCCTGATGAGTTTTTGGATGTATGCGCCTCGCCCAGCCAGAAGCGTGTCAATGTAAATGGCAAGTTGACCGAACTCACATCCTATAAAGTGCCGGGCGCTTACCCGAAGATGCTTGTCTCGCTGCACGGCATGGATTTGATGCCTGCGCTCGCTGTTGCCAATGCCGATACTTCTTCTTCGATCTTGCAGGTAATCGCTGATTTTGGAAAGTCCATTACCTCCAGCCGTGACTTGGAAACGGTACTTCGATCCATTCTTGAAAATCTTGGCCGGCTGATTCCGGCCGATGTAATGGAGATCAAGGTCTGGGATAAGGCTGCAAAGGCGTTTATTCCATATCGCATTCAATTCGAAGATCACGCCAAGCGTGAATTGATTCGCGCAACGCAAAGCCAGTTTGGAAGGCTTTCCGAGAAATTGGCAGGCGAGGGGGAACCGCTTCTTATGGCGGATGCGCGTTCATGGTTGGAGCAGGAAGTGGATGGCGGATTCAACGCGATCCGTTCCTATCTGGGCGCGCCTTTGATGGCGGACGGTGAATTGATTGGCCTGTTCGAAGCTGGACAGATATCCGGCCCAGCCTTTACCCAGCAGGATGTGAATTTGCTAAAACTTGTCTCCAGCCAGGCTGAGTTGGCCTTGTGGAATTCCCTCTTACATGAAGAGGAACAGTATCATTCTGCTGAGTTGGCCGGATTGGCGGAATTGGCTCAGGCGATTAATTCCATTCGAGATGTAAAGGATTTGTTCGCCCGCTTGGTGGATAGCGTATCGGCTCTGTTCGATGCAGAGATCATTGGTTTCCTGATCTTTGATGAAGATAAGCATGTTCTGGAAGGACAAGTTCCGTTCCACGGCTTGCCTGCACATATTGTGGAAATCTATCGCGCAACCATTGCGTCGGGCAGCGCTGCCGAAGACCTGCTCAATCAACGACGGCCGATTCTAACGATGGACGCCTCGCAGGATCAGAATTGGCGCCTGCTTGGTTTGACCGACATTGCTATTGCGGCCAGCTTGCGCGATTCGGCGTTGATGCCCTTGCAGTTCGGCGGAAAAGTCGCCGGATATTTTCAGGTCTCTCAACATCGCCGCGGCCCCGCGCCGTTCTCGGATTCCGAATTGCGCTTGATGAACATCGTCAGCAATCAGGCCGCGGCCATCATTCAGAACGCTCTTTTGATTCAACAAAACCAGGCGCGGACTCGATATTCGGATGTGCTGAGCCGAATCGTGAATCTCACGGTTTCATCGAGTACGCTTGATGAGGTGCTCACGGACTCCGTTCGCGAGTTGGCGAATCTGTTTCAGGCGGACGCCGGCGCGATCTTCCTTTCGGACGAGACGACCGGTCAATTGAAGCTCCATCGGCCGTCGGTCATGGGAAGGGAATCTGGGGTCTCGACGGCTTTTGAAGAGTTCGAATCGGACGCTTCCAGTTTTCTTTCTACAGGGCGCACCCAGCCTTTTATGACCGGACGTTTGAGTCTGGATTCTAAGGGAGTCGAAGTATATCGTTCGCTGGTAGAAAATCTGCGCATCGAATCCTTGTTGGCGATTCCGTTTTCCCTGCATGAGAAGCCGATGGGTGAATTGATTCTCGGCAGCGTCGAGTCCAATTTTTTCAGCGATCATGATTTTCAAATCGTTTCGACTGCTGCTGGACAGTTGTCATCGGCTATCGAGCATCACAAGGCTGGTTCACAAACCGATCAGTCGCTTCGCGAGGAAATGCAGCATTTGATCACGATTGCGCGGGTCAATCGCGAGTTGAATACTTCGTTTGACATCGATCAATTGCTTGAGATTCTGCGCGACGAGCTGGTCCGCTCGCTGGGTGCAGACTGTGGTTCGGTTCTCCTTCTTGACCCGGAGACGGCTAAGGATTCCCCGCGCCTGATCCGCTCGGCTGGTTGTTCATCGGGTACCGCGCTTTCTCCCTTCGAGATGAGCGCGATTGAAAAGGTTGAATCCTTCCTCGTCGCGGATTTCGATGCGGGAGAATATTTTCCGCCGCATACCGGCATTCATTCTGCATTGGTGGTTCCACTCTTTCATCAAAAGCGTTTGATTGGGCTTCTGCAGGCGCATTCTGTAAATCCGGCATATTTCGATGACAAGGCTTTGAAATTCGTAAATTCACTAGCTGTTCAGGTTGCTGTTATTTTGAACAATGCCTGGGCCTATCAAAGTGAACTTCAGCGCGCTGAAGTTTTTCGCCGCCGCTCGGATACGTTATCCCGGCTGTCGAACACTTCGTATGTCATTAGTCCGGATGGCTCGCTCGAAGAGTCGTTGAGGGCGATTGCCCAAGGTATTCGTGATTCCACACCATTTCAAGTGGTGTTGATCAGTGTCTATGAGCCAGACGGCGGGTTATTACGGCGCGTGGTTGGCCTTGGTATTCCGCAGGAGACCTTGAACGAGTTGTTGGCGCGTAAACAGCCTTATGCCAGCCTGCTTCAATTGATGAAGCCTGAATTTAAGATTGGCCGTTCGTATTACATCCCGGCAGACCAGACTCCCGTTTTGCCGCCGGAAGTTCATTATGTATATGCTCCCCATTATTCACAGGAACAGCCGGAAACCAATGCTTGGAACCCGGACGATTTTCTTTTGATTCCCCTGGAAGATGGGCACGGAAAACCGATCGGGTTGATCAGCCTCGATGATCCAAGCAACGGCCTGCGCCCTGACCAGGCAACGCTTGACTCATTGGAAGCCTTTGCCGCGCAGGCCGCCTTTGTGATCGGCGATTCCAAACGATATGGTGAACTCAAAAACCAGATCGATGCGCTCTCTTCCGGTTTGCAGCGCCAACAAAAACTTTTGAATGTCACTCAAAAAGATTTGCCGGTTCTGCTGCGTAAGGATTTGGAACAGACGATTTCGCTGCATGGCCTCGAGCGTCGTGCACAACGTGTGCGCGCCGGACTGGCCATTACTGAGTCCGTCAGCCGCCAATTGGACGCCTCCTCTGCCTTGATGGCTTTGGGCCGCGAGACGTTGACGCAATTGGGTATGAACACGGCTTTGGTTGCAGAGAACGCCCCTGAAGGCCCGCGATTGCTTCACATTCTTGGCAATGTCCCCAAATCCACCAATCCGGATGCTTTATTCGGACAGCGCAATCCGCTTCGTGCTGTTCTGCAGAACGGCGAACCCATCTTGATATCCAACTTGGATGAAAGCAATGAATGGCACGATGTCCCGTTGCTTTCCCAGTTGCGCGCCAAAGGTGTGATCTGCCTGCCTGTTAATGTGGAGAATGAACCGGTTGCGGCGCTGTTGGCTCTCAGTTCCGAACCGATGCCGAATTTCACGGAGGAAGATCGGCAGGTCTATTATCAGATTTCGAGACAGACGTCCGTCATCCTGCAGAATATCTCACTGCTCAATGAAACGCGGCGTCGGTTGCAGGAAGTGGATCTCCTGCTCGATTTTAGCCGCCGCATCAGCGGCCTCGATCCGGACAATATCGTACGCGCCTTGCTGGAGAGCGGTCGCCGCGTTTTGCCCGCGGCCCATGCAGGCATGGTCTTGATGCTGGATGAACAAAGCAATTTGCTTTTGTCTCGGGTCGTCTCCGGTTATGCAGATAACAACAGCATGTTGCAGATTTCCTATGCAGTGGGCGAGGCCCTGCCAGGAACTGTTTTTGCCGAGAGGCAGCCGCGCTGTGTGGATGAAATTGATTTCCCACGCGATTATGCCTTGCCGCGCGAGAAGCTTGGCCTCTATCGTCAGGCAACCGGCGGACGTTTGCCTGTCTCCAGTTTGCTCGTCCCCATCGTGGCAGGTGAAAAAACGTTGGGCGTGCTCGTCTTGGATAATTTCAATACCCCGGCGGCCTTCAAGGTGGAAGACGAGAACTTGATGGTCTCACTTGCTCAGCAGGTGGCGCTTTCACTTGAAAACGTGCGCTTGGTCCATGCTATGACGGAGCGCGCCGGACAATTGCAAGCCCTCAATGATGTTGCCTCTTCCATGACTTCGAGTTTGCGCTCGGAAGAATTGACTGCCTCGCTCCTCGATCAGCTTGCACCGGTCTTGCCCTACGATACAGCCACGCTTTGGTTAAGGGATAAGGAACGTTTGACCGTCGCTGCGGTGCGCGGTTTTCCCGATGCCGAAAAACGCCTTGGTTTGTCGGTAGCCGTGGCCGATAGCGCCTTGTTCCAGCAAATGGTCAAAAGCGCTCAACCCATTTCAGTGCCGGATGTGCGCGAAGACCCGCGCTTCCCGCCTGTGGAAGCGCCGCATCTTTCCTGGCTTGGAATTCCGCTGATTTCCAAAGGCGAATTGATTGGCTTGATCGCGTTGGAGAAATGGCAGGCTCATTTCTATACACTCGAGCAAATCCAGTTGGCGTCCACGTTTGCCGGTCAGGCCGCGGTGGCTTTGGATAACGCCTGGTCGTTTGAGGAAAGCCTCCATCGCGCAGCGGAACTGGATGAACGTTCCCAGCGTCTGGCGCTGTTGAACCGCTTCTCATCCGCCTTGAGCGGGCTGCTGGATATCGATCAGATTCTCAATCTGACAGTGGAAGAACTGCGACGGGCGTTGAATGCCAGCCGCACATCGGCTGTTTCCTTTGAGCAAGAACATGCTGTCTGGAAAGCCGAGTCACCCAACTCGGATATCGAATTACCTCAAGGTCTGTCGGACACGCCATTGTTTGAACGCCTGCGCGAATCACAGGGAATTTTCAATACCGAAAATGTGGCGTTGGAACCCGACCTAAAGCCGATCATGAATCTGATTGGCGCCGATACAACCGCCTTGTTGGTCCTGCCGCTGGTCAGCGGAACAAATCTACGCGCGTTGCTCTTTGCCCGTATCATCGGGGAAGGTCACTTTGCCTTGACGGAAATCGAGCTGGCACGCACGATTGCAAACCAGGCGGCCATCGCACTTGAAAATGCACGCTTGTATCAATCCACGGTGCGGACCGCGGAGCGCTTCTCGATCCTCAACCGTGCCAGCGCCAATATCAGCGCCAGCCTCGATCCCGAGGAAATCTATGCGGCCATTCATGACGCGGTCAGACAGCTTATGTCGGCGGAAGCATTTGTCATCAGCCTGCTGGATGAAGAAAAGCAGGAAGTGGAAGGCGTTTATCTGATGGACAAGGATGCCCGCACGCCGAATATGCGAATTTCTCTGGGAGAAGGGTTGAGCAGCCGCGTGATCATGAGCGGCCAGCCGCTCAACCTGGTGAATCCCGAACAGGCTGATGAATTGGGTGCTCTCACAGTTGGTGAACATGGCACGCCGGTTTCCATCCTTGCGGTTCCGCTGAAGGTGGGTGTGAAAACCATTGGCATGCTTTCGACACAAAGTTATCAAGCTAATGTGTATACGGATGAAGACTTGCAGTTGTTGAGCACGCTGGCGAACCAGGCTGTGGTGGCCATCCAGAATGGACGCCTGTTTGCCGAAACGCAGCGTCTGGCGCAGGAACTGGAACAGCGCGTGGTCGAGCGTACGGCACAGTTGAGGCGCGAACAGCAGAATACCGAGACCCTGCTGCGCATCCTCACGGAAGTCTCGTCGAGCCTCGATCTCGACCGCGCTCTCAATCGCACGTTGTCCTTGCTCAACGAAGCCATCGGCGCGGAGCAGGGCACGATCATGTTGTTGAACCCAGAGGACAACCTCTTGCATTACCGCGCCGGTTACGGTTATCTCTCTGATCGAGTCGAGGAGGGTGGACGTGGTTTTACGTTGAAAGTCGGTGAGGGTCTGGCCGGCTGGGTGGTGCAGAATCGTGAATCAGCGCTTATCGATGACCTGCGGCAGGATGCGCGTTGGGTGCAGTCCGGTTCCGCGTCGCGCGAGCATCGAAGTTCCATCGTTGTGCCGATGCTGGTGGCCGAGGATGTGATCGGCGTGTTGATGGTCTTCCATCGAACGGAAAGCTACTTCACTCCCGACTCGTTGAATCTGGTTAAAGCCATTGCCAGTCAGGTGGCTGTGGCAATTAACAACGCGCACCTGTATGAGTTGATTCGTGACCAGGCGGAACGCCTCGGTTCGATGTTGCGTGGGGAGCAGGAAGATGCCAGCCGTTCGCAAGCCATCCTGGAGGCTGTCGCGGATGGCGTGCTGGTCACCGGCCCCAGCAACAGCATCACATTCCTGAACTCATCCATCCAGAAGATTCTCGATATCCAGGCAGATCGTGTGGTTGGCCAGCCGCTTGACAACTTTGGCGGCTTGTTTGGAAAGGCGGCCTCCTCATGGATGGAAACCATTCGCGTTTGGTCCCGGTCTCCCAGTTCATATAAAGCCGGCGATACCTATGCCGAGCAGCTCGAATTGGGCGACGGCCGCATTGCCTTGGTTCACCTTTCGCCAGTTATTCTGCAAAATGATTTTCTCGGCACGGTGTCCATTTTCCGCGATATTACACACGAGGTCGAGGTCGACCGCCTGAAATCCGAGTTCGTAGCGACGGTGAGTCATGAGCTTCGTACACCGATGACGTCCATCAAAGGGTATGTGGATGTGTTGTTGATGGGCGCGGCGGGGGCGGTCAATGAAAACCAGTCGCACTTCCTGAGCATCGTGAGGAACAATATCGACCGTTTGAATGTGCTGGTCAACGACCTGTTGGATATTTCCCGTATCGAGGCGGGACGCGTTATTCTGTCCCCGCAGCCACTCGATTTGCGGGACATCGCTGAGGATGTGATCGGAGATGTCCTGCGGCGGTCTCAAGAAGAGGGCAAGCCTATGGCCTTGTCATTGAATGCGCCCAAAAGCCTGCCGCGTGTAATGGGCGATGCGGAACGCGTTCGCCAGGTAATCGATAATTTGGTGGACAACGCCTATCATTACACGCCGGGGAACGGAACCATCGATGTCAAGATTCACGCTTTGAACGGGACGGAAGTTCAGGTGGATGTGGAAGATAACGGTGTGGGCGTTCCGCTGGAAGATCAGGAACGTGTTTTCGAGCGCTTCTTTCGAGGCGAGGATCCGCTGGTATTGGCTACCCCCGGTACCGGCTTGGGGTTATCCATTGTGCGTCAATTGATCGAGATGCATAACGGGCGGATCTGGATGACGAGTGATGGCCTTCCGGGAAAGGGAAGCGTCTTCTCGTTTACTTTGCCTATTCAAAAGGATAAATGAGTGCGATATGCCAAAAATCTTAATTGCTGAAGATGAACCAGATATTCGTGATCTTGTAGCGTTCACGTTGCGGTTTGCCGGTTACGAGGTTGCTACGGCAAACAATGGAGAAGAAGCCGTAAAGGTGGCTTCGCGCGAATTTCCCGACTTGATCCTCATGGATGTTCGTATGCCGCGCATGACAGGCTACGATGCCTGTCGCGTGATGAAAGCCGATTCGGAGTTGAAGGACATTCCCATTGTTTTCCTTTCGGCCAAAGGACAAGAATCAGAAATACAAACCGGTCTTCAGGTCGGCGCGGAGGATTATCTGCTCAAACCATTTGCACCGGATCAATTGACGGATCGTGTCCGGCAAATTTTGGCAAAGTTTGGAAAATGAATTGACCTTTTGCTGCCTGCTCGTTCTTGTGGATCGAGCTGAGGGCAGTGAAGCTTGAAACCATGAGTGCCATCATCCTTAACGAAAGTATAGTGCATTACGAAGCCCTGGGACGCGGCCGTCCTATTCTGTTTCTGCACAGTTGGATCGGATCATGGCGCTATTGGATCACTTCGATGCAGGTGGCTTCCACGTCGTTCCGGGCTTATGGGGTGGACCTGTTTGGGTATGGCGATACATCCCATGACGCCAGCCAATATTCGCTCGAACAACAGTCCGATTTGGTTGGCCGTTTTCTGGACGAAATGGGTATGGGGCGGATTGCTATTGTGGGACATGGCCTTGGGGCGCTGGTCGGTTTTCGTTTTGCAACCCAGCGGCCCGATAGTGTCGACCGCATCATGGCGGTCAATTCCCCGCTGGATTTCAATTCGATCAATGCCAAGCTCCGCACATCTAGTGTGGCAGAATTAGTGGAATGGCTTTCGAGTCGAACGCCGGAAGCGATCACGGCTTTATCCGACGCATCCAAAGCCGACACGGGCGCGATCGCAGCTTCGATGAACGGTTTCCAATCTGACAGCTTATTCTCGCAATTCCGTGAAGCCAGCATTCCCTGCCTCCTGGTATACGGACTGAACGATCCTTCCATATCGGTTCCTCCCACGGAGAATATATCTTCGCTGCATATGCACCAGATCAATTTGGACGGTTCGGGACATTTCCCGATGATCGATGAAACCGCCAAATTCAATCGTTTGCTTACCGACTTTCTGGCGCTCGAATCGGGACTTAGTCCGCGTGAATTGCAATTGAAGGAAGAGTGGAAACGCCGCGTACGTTAACGAAGGGGATCGTAGTTTTAAGTCACAATCATCGTATTACAGCGCAAGATCAGACTCGGGTGACGCTCTTGCATGGCGACACTACCGCCTTTCGCACATCACCCTTCGGGCGGTGGCATTCGGGCTGCATCGTCCTCGGCGCAGTGGGCAACTTTGCGCTGTAATGATAGGCGATCATCTTTATCTGCGGTGAATGTTTTACCTGAATTTTTCTCAGTTCTTCAAAGACTCGCTATGGCGTGGCAGTTACTTTTGGAGTTGGCGACGGTGTGAGAGTAACCAACTGCAAGTAGATGGCGGGCATCCAGCCTGTTTGGTTGTTACTGGTCGTCACCTGAACCCAAACCACGCCGTCTGCTTCCTGTTCTCCTTCCATGAGCGTCATGACTGTTTTGGCGCGAACTGTTGCAATCACAAGCCCGCCTGGTGATTGGTACAGCTTTAACTGTGGTAGAAGCGCCGCCGAACCGGCTTGGACGAAAGCGGGAGTAGCGGTCAGTGTGGGTGTAAGCGTCGGCGATGGAGTGACGGACGGCGTAATGGTCGGAGTGAGAGTCGGCGTGTTGGTTGCTCGCAGAGTCGGCGTGGGCGTTGGAGGAATGAGTGGATTCAGTTGTTCGGCAAAGACCTGATTCACTTTGAGCGAAACAGGTTGTTTGAGGGCGGCCACAATATTCTTCTGTAGTTCGACGACTTGCTGGTAACTCAACGGCGTGTTGGACCGTACCGTGACGACCATATCGAGTTGATTCTGCGAGTGCGTTACCGAAAGCTCCACTAACTCTGCATCATCCATTTGCAGGACCTGGGTCCGCACAACATCATTGATCATGCGGTTCTGCGCTGCCTCCTCAAAGAACCGAACACTGTAGTAGGTCAGCGGGACTAGCATTACGAGTGTAAGTAGAGCTGAGATGACAAGGGGTCCCGGCAGCCGCCAGCCTTGGCGGAACGCACGCGGCGCAAAGCCTCGCAGGAAAAAGACCAGTGCCGCTGCAAAAGCGATTGTGATTGTGTTGGTCACGAACAAAAGCGTGGCGCCTCCGGCAACATCCCACCTTGCCAGGGCAATGCCAATGCCGATGGTACATAGAGGCGGCATCAATGCCGTTGCAATTGCCACACCTGGCAGCGCTGCCGATAAGTTCGGACGTGTCATGGCGTAGGCCGCGGCCAAGCCGCCTGCCATCGCGATGGCCAGGTCCATTGGGGAGGGATGGGTGCGGACCAAAACTTCGCTTGGCAACTCCTGAAGCACCACAAAAGGCAGATATTGGTTTACGTACGTCATGGCGGCGGCTAGCAGGATTGCCAGCAGTGCTCCGCGCAGGAGGGCAGAGAGAGCTTTCTCTGCCAAGCGAGCCTTGCCATTGATGGAGGCCAGGCCGATGGCAATGATCGGCGTCATGAGCGGGGCAATCAGCATTGCGCCGATAATGACTGCCGCGGAATCGGTGATCAGCCCGAGTGTTGCAATGCTACAGGATAGCACGACCATCAGGAAGAAATCGAAGCCGGGTGAAGCGGACGCCGTAATTTCTTTTACGATCTGTTTCTTTTCTTCAGCCGATGTGGGACTGGCGACTCTTTTTAGCGTTTTGTAAAAGTCCATGAACTGATTTATTTCCAATCTAGGACAGTGTAAATGGTTTTTATCCGGGCAAAGTCAACGGACCAACGTGGTTGTTGCACCTGATTTTTGGGGAACTCAAGGCGATGCATCATAGTTCCTTGAAAGAACGGTTTCGTGCAAGTTGTAGGTCACTTGGCACCGAACGAAGCGTAAGTATACATCGTTTTGCATTGCCGGTTATCGAAATTTAGCATATTTTCATAACCGGCCCATGGTTTTCTCAAGAAAGCTTGACGGATTTCCATCTTTGTGTTGCCGAGGCGCAAATTATTCGTGAAATCGCAAGATCCAGAGCATCTGCCGACTTCTGAAGCCTGAAAAAATGGTTCTTGCGAAAACCATGATAACCGGCCTTTTGCTGGTTGACACATGCTGGGTTTGGAGTATATTTGTTGTACATTATCCATAGCAACGGGGAGTCCCGCGATGCGGGACTGAGAGGAGCGAGCCGCGCTCGACCCGCATTACCTGATCTGGTTAGTACCAGCGGAGGGAACGTCGCTTCACATTTAACCATCCTCCGCTGAGGATGGTTTTTTTATGTCTCGCATCATGATCTTCGCCAACGGCGAACTGCCCAATCTCGAAAAGGCCCGCGCCCTTATCCAGGCGGATGACTACCTCGTCTGCGCGGACGGCGGCACGCGTCACGCACTCGCGCTCGGATTGAAACCGAATCTCATCGTCGGCGACCTCGACTCGGTAACGGATGCTGAATTGCAAAAAGCGGATGCAAAGGTTGTTAAGTATCCACGTGATAAAAACGAAACTGATCTTGAATTGGCATTGAATCATGCTTTGGAACAAAAACCAACTTCGATCATCGTCATCGCCGCGCTTGGAAATCGAATTGATCAGACCATTGCCAACCTCGCGCTGCTCTCCAACTCTCGATTATCGAATATCGATTCTCGATTTGATGATGGGCTGGAGGAAGTCTTCTTTTGCCGCGCCCGCTCTAAAGCTAGCCCTGCCGTCTCCCACCGGCGTGCCGCCGTTGTGCGCGGCACGAACGGTGAGCGAAGTCGAAGGATCGAGGGAAGAGGCGGAGATATTGTCTCGTTGATTCCGTGGAATGGCACGGTCAAAGGTATCCGCACGAGCGGACTTCGCTGGCCGTTGAATAATGAATCTCTTTATCCGGATAAGACGCGCGGCGTCAGTAATGAAATGCTGGGTCGTACTGCCGAGATCAGCGTTAAGTCTGGATTGCTCCTTATCATTCATACTCGTTCGTAGAAAGGAAATTATGAAACGATTTCAATTGGTCATAGTAGTCTTGATCGTCTCAATGGTCTTAATGGTCTCGTGCGCGCCGAAGCCGGGCGGTCCGCAAAGCCTGACCGTGATGACACACGACTCGTTTGCCGTGAGCGATAACGTCATCCAGGCTTTTGAACAAGCCAACAATGTGAAGGTGACGTTCGTCAAAGGCGGCGACGCGGGCGAGATGCTCAACAAGGCGATTCTCTCCAAAGCCGCGCCGCTGGCGGATGTGCTTTATGGCGTGGATAACACGCTGCTTTCCGAAGCGCTCGATGCCGATATTTACGAGCCGTACGCGTCGCCTGCGCTCAAAAATATCCCCGCGGAGTTTCAACTCGATTCGTCCGACCGCGCCTTGCCGGTGGATCACGGCTATGTGTGCGTGGTCTATGACAAGACCTATTTCAGCACACACAATTTGACTGCGCCGCAAAGCCTCGAGGATTTGGCCAAGCCTGAATATAAAGGTCTGCTGGTGATGGAGAATCCGGCTACATCGTCTCCGGGGCTTGACTTTTTGTTTGCCACCATCAAACATTTTGGAACCTCGAATTATCTCGATTATTGGAAGCAATTGAAAGCCAATGGTCTCGTTACCGTGGATGGCTGGGAAACGGCCTATTACACGAACTTCACCGGCGGCTCCGGGCAGGGCACACAGGCCATGGTGGTTTCGTACGCGACCGATCCAGCCTATGAAGTGATGTCAGCGCCCACGCCGATTGCGGAGGCGTCCGTCGCGGCAGTGGTCGGACCCGATACCTGCTTCCATCAAATTGAATTTGTCGGCATTCTCAAAGGGACTCAACATCTCGCGCTTGCCCAAAAATTCGTGGACTTTATGCTGAGCGCACAGTTCCAGGCTGACATGCCGGGACAGATGGCGGTCTACCCGGTTGCCTCGAATATTTCGCTGCCGGAGGCGTTCAAAAAGTTAGCACCGATCCCATCCCAGCCTGCCGCGTTGATTTCGGATGAGATTGCGAAAAACCGCGCGGCCTGGATCCAAGCCTGGACGAATGCCGTATTGCATTAGACATTGTAGAATGGCGGTGGTCGAGTAGGCGGTGGGGTTTCGATACATCCTTCGGATTACTCAACCGCCGCCGTATCGAGACCCACCCCTACACAAACAATGAAATTAAATTTTTCTTCCCGCCTCCTCCTCTGGCTTGCACCGCTGACGTTTCTAGGCGTATTATTCTTTTATCCGTTCTTTCGCATTCTTGCCTTTGGTCTAAACTTTTCGACTCTCCAATCTTCCAACCTTCAACTTGCTCTTCACGTTCTGCGTTTTACGTTTTGGCAGGCCACTTTATCGACACTGCTCACGTTATTGATTGGCTTGCCGTCTGCCTATCTCTTTGCCCGTTTTGACTTTCGCGGCAAATCCCTTTTACGCGCCTTGACCACGGTTCCCTTTATGCTGCCAACGGTTGTCGTCGCAGCCGGATTCAACGCGCTGCTCGGTCCGCACGGATGGATCAATCTTACGTTCATGCATTTGCTCTCATTGAGCGATCCGCCAATTCAATTCGTTGGCACATTGGGAGCGATTCTCATTGCTCATGTTTTTTACAATACTACCATCGTGATTCGATTGGTCGGCAATGCACTTTCGGGTCTCGATGCCAAATTGGAACAAGCCGCGCATTCCCTCGGTGCAAATCAACGCCGCGTGTGGTGGAATGTGACGCTGCCTTTGTTGCGCCCATCGATTTTGGCGGCGTCCCTGCTCGTCTTCCTGTTCGACTTCACCAGCTTCGGCGTTATCCTTTTGCTGGGCGGCCCGACCTTTGCCACGCTCGAAGTCGAGATTTATATTCAAGCTCTGCAAATGTTGAATCTGCCTTTGGCGGCTTTGCTGGCATTTATTCAATTGCTTTGTACGTTGGTCTTCTCGATCATTTACACGCGCACCTTGAGCCGCGTTACGGTTCAATCCGCGCCACTTTCGGTGGATCAACACAAAGCCAAAACCTTCAAAGAAAGAATCTTTGTGGTTGCGCTTTGCGTTTTGCTCTTTACGTTTTTCATTCTGCCGATGTTGGCCCTGCCTCTTCGATCCGTCTCACGCCTCGATGCCGACCGCGGCCAGCGGACACAGGTTCAATATGGCTTGACGACCGAGTACTATACAGAATTGTTCGTCAATCGCAATAACTCGCTCTTTTATGTGCCTCCGATTCAAGCCGCAGCGAACTCGTTGGGTTATGCCTCCATAACGGTGATTCTTTCCTTACTTCTCGGATTTCCTGCGGCATCTGCGTTGGCAAAACCCGGTCGCCTCGAAAAGATTCTCGACCCGATTTTGATTCTCCCGCTCGGCGCCTCGGCGGTGACGCTGGCACTGGGATTCATCATTGCCTTTGGCCGCTTATTGATTTCGCCGTGGATGGTTCCGTTGGCGCATACGCTGATCGCATTGCCGTTTGTGATTCGTGCGCTTCAACCTGCCATCGCCTCCATTCCTGACCATTTGCGTCAAGCCGCGATTACATTGGGCGCTTCGCCGTTCCGCGTTTGGCAGACGGTGGATTTGCCAATTCTTCGCCGTGCCACATTGAGCGCCGCCACCTTTGCGTTTACAATTTCGCTCGGTGAATTTGGTGCGACTCTCTTATTGGCGCGTCCCGATTATCCAACCATTCCCATCGCCATTTATCGTTTTCTATCCTTGCCCGGTGCGCTGAATTACGGTCAAGCCATGGCGATGGCAACCTTGTTGATGGCGCTCACGACTGCCGGTATTTTGTTTATCGAAAAACAACGCCTGCCCGGCATGGGAGAATTTTGATGCTCGAAGTACGCGGCATTGATAAAACTTACGAAGCCCAACCGCTTCTACGAAATATTTCCTTTGCTTTCGGAGCAGGGGAGACGATTTGCCTGCTTGGCTCATCGGGCAGCGGCAAGTCAACATTGCTGCGGATGATAGCCGGACTTGAACCGCCGGATGCGGGACAAATCCTTTGGAATGGAAATGATCTCGCCTCCACGCCGCCTCATCTCCGCGACTTTGGGCTGGTCTTTCAAGACTATGCACTTTTTCCTCACCTGAATGTTTTTGATAACGCTGCCTTCGGTTTGAAGATGAAGAATTGGAAAAGCGATGAAATCAAAGCGCGTGTAGCCGAAGTTTTGGACTTGGTCAATCTGCGCGGCTTTGCGAATCGTAAAGTGACCGATCTCTCCGGTGGCGAGCAGCAACGTGTGGCGTTGGCGCGTGCACTGGCACCGCGTCCGCGTTTGCTGATGTTCGACGAGCCGCTTGGCGCCTTAGATCGCGCTCTGCGGGAAGATTTGCTCAATGAATTGCGCGGTATTCTTCATCGGACGCAAATTCCCGCCATTTATGTGACTCACGATCAAGAGGAAGCGTTCACCATAGCGGATCGTGTTTTGCTGCTGCACGATGGACAAATCGTCCAGCAAGGGACTCCATCCGATGTTTGGTCGAAGCCCAATTCGGTTTGGGTGGCACAATTTCTCGGGTTGGGTAACATCGTTGAGGGCATCGCCCTGCCGTCTCGCACCGGCGTGCCGCTGTTGCTCGTGGCACACAGGCCACCTACGGCGGTACGAACGGAGAGCGGAGGGTCGAGTAGCGAAGCGTATCGAGACCCGAAGTCAAAGGGTTGGAAAGTCGAAACGAAACTCGGCGTCTTCGCTGTGCAATGTGATCATCCGCATCAGGTGGGAGATAAGATTCATTTGTTGGCGCGGCCGCTCGAGGCTGAGAATGAAGCGCATCAAATTCGTGGGCATGTCACCGATGTTATCTTCCAGCAAGATCGCTTCAAAGTCACGTTGGATAATGGTTTGTATTTTTATTTGAAGGAAGAACCGAAGATGGGAGAAAAGCTCGAGATCAGAGTTAAGTTGGAGTGTTTGGGATGAATGAAAAAATCAAAGTGCAAAAGAAAAATCTGAACGACGAAGTCACGTGGCAATATGATGGACAGATCTTGCGCCGCGAGCCGAATGCCGTGGTGCTGGAAGCGTTCTTCAATCGTCCTGACTTGCCTTTTATGGATGTCGTCTTCAAAGAGGGGGATCGTTTTGTGGAAACGTTTTATACCGACCGCTGGTATAACATCTTCGAGATTCACGACCGCGACGATGACAGACTCAAGGGTTGGTATTGCAATGTCGGCAGGCCCGCAGTTTTGAGTGATGGCGCGGTTTCGTATGTTGATCTTGCGTTGGATTTATGGGTTTCAGCGAATGGAAAGCAAACTGTACTCGATGAAGACGAGTTCGAGACATTGACGCTCAGCAACACGGAACGTCAGCAAGCCTGGGAAGCTCTCGTTGAACTCCAAGAATTATTTGGAAAACAAAAGCCTCCGTTTTGACGGAGGCCATTGTTTTTAGAGCATTTGCACCAACATGCCTGTGCCTTGTTGGAGAAGTTTATCTCCGTTGTTCCAAAGCCACCATGCGCTCGCCCCAACAATGCAGCAAATACATAAAACAACAATCACGATGATGGCGATGATCAGCGTTGTGTTGTTTTTCTTTCCCGACGGCGGGGTTGGGGTTGGACCGGGATTGATATTCATGGGTTGGTTTTGATCGTTCATATTCATATCTGCCTCCAAACAAATTTTGATGTCCGCACTAAGCGGTTTACTTTTTGCTCGTTCGACGTGCCCATAACCATAGGAGAAACACAATGGTGATGATAATCAAAACGGCGATGGCAATCGGAACGAGGATGGACAAAAGAGAGACAACGGTCGAGGTGGCGTCCTCCGCGAGGCTGACCGGCACATTTCCGGCACCCGCAGTCGTGGCCGTGACAGCGGGGCGGACTGCCGCCGATTTTGCCACATGCACGCTGCCAGCGACCAGCAATCCGCAGGCTAACGCGAGAATCGGATTGATGCCGGTGATGACGTTCGTGCTGGCGGCGAAAGCGATTGCTCCGGCAACGGGACGCACAAAGGTTTGAATCAAGTCATTGATGTGATTCACAACCGGGATTTTATCGGCCAGCATCTCGATGATGAGCAGGATGCCGATCAGAATCAAAATATAGGGATTGGCGAGCATGTCATACGGCGGATTGAGTTTGATGAGGTTGGGGTCGTAATGTGCAATCACGCCGATGACCAAAAGCGGGATATAGGCGTTCAAGCCTGCACTGGCTGAAAGCCCCAACGCCGAAAATATCCCAAGCAACGCTTCCATGATTCGCTACCCTGTCAAGCCGGGGAAACCGGTCCACGTGTGGGTGAGATTGAATCGGAACAGGTCGATGCTCACGATCAACAGAAAGGCCAGTGTCAGGCCCGCAATGGCGGGCAGCCAAAGCTGGCGGGGATGATCGAAGACGTTATCTTGTTTCATAATCATCACCCATACAATGCTGAAGATCATCGTCAATAAAGCGACCACGCCCAGCGAGCTAAGGAGCGAGATGAAGTATAAAAGTACATCGATATTGCTCAAAGCGCCGAAGTCGAACAGGAGCACGATGCCAACCAAGACTCCGAAGTGAACCCAGTCGAATGTTGCTTTATCTTCCGGCGCACGCCAAATGGTCTGGTTATACATCGGATACAAAACCGATGCCATTGCAATGCCCATGCCGCTTCCGGTAAAGACACGGATGACGTTGGTCGTGACATACAGGTTTGGAATCTTCATAAAGAAACCACCGCCGTAACTTTGCTTGAGCAGCGCAAGATAGGAATTGCTTCCATCGATTGCAAAGGCCAGGAAGAAAATGACCAGCACGGCGAGGATGCCGCGTCTTGGAAACCTGCTTTTCTTGCGGCTGAAAAAGCCTTGAAAGATCAGGGCAATTGCGGCAGCGTTGAATTCGCCGGTGCAGCGGGCGCATAGGGGAAGTTGGATGTTTCCGATGAAAAGCGAATGCGATGGAAGGCGATGACAAACCGCGTAACCAATCGCATCCAGTTTGCCCATCAGGCCGGGCGGTGCAACATAGATCCACGCGCTCAACGCCGCGATCGCCGCAATGGGCACAAGCCACTTTACTAAAGTTTGTAATTTCGATGGAGGTTTTTGTTCCGACATGGGACGATTATATGGGGATTGTCTGTGAAAAGCAAGAAAGCAAAGTGAAAATTAGATTTGAGTTTGGGCTGTCGAATTCTTGGTCACTGATTTCACAGATTTTCACGAAAAACGTTTCAACCACTTTGTGCAAATCCGTGCAACCTTAGTCTTGGACGGATAAATAGTTGTTTGACTATCCGATTGGAATATAAACTTCCAACCGTCATGCCGCCACAGGTATAATTGCGCCGATGCGAAAATACTTATACTTCACTGTTTTTATTTCAGGCATGACCACCCTGGCCGCGGAATTGGCAGCCTCGCGCCTGATCGGCAATGTGTTCGGGACCAGCAATTTGGTTTGGGCCAGCATCATCGGACTCATTCTGATTTATCTCACCGCTGGATATTTCATCGGCGGTCGCTGGGCGGATCGTTGGCCGGACGCGGCGACGATGTACCGTGTCCTGGCTTGGGGTGCGTTCACGCTCGGCGTGGTGCCTTATATCGCCACGCCGGTTTTGCGGTTTGCAGCATCCGCCTTCGAAGGACTCGATGTGGCGGTGTTGCTCGGCTCATTTGTGGGCGTGTTGGTTCTGTTCATCGTCCCCATAACTTTGCTGGGTATGATCTCGCCTTATGCAATTCGATTGAGTGTGGACGATACCGAAAGTTCAGGCACGGTAGCGGGCGCGATCTATGGCATCTCCACGCTCGGTTCCTTCATCGGGACATTTTTACCGGTGTTGGTCACTATTCCCATCATCGGCACGCGCCTGACTTTTTTGTCGTTCAGTCTTGTTTTGTTACTCGTGGCGTTATTCGGATTAGGGAAATATGCCAGTTACAAGTTAATGACCAGGTATTTGTGGATGCCGATCCTGTTGATCGTGATCGCCGTCATTTCGAATAATCAAAATCTAAAAGATTCGGTTGGGCAAATCTACGAAACCGAATCGGCCTACAATTACATTCAAGTTCAACAAATCAATGGCTATACTCTTTTGCGTTTGAACGACGGCGAAGGCATTCATTCGATTTATAGCCCGAACACATTGAATTATGGCGGGCCGTGGGCGCAGTTTTTGGTCGCGCCATTTTTTAATGCGAACTATTCACCGAGCCAGGTTCATCGCATGGCGATTGTCGGCTTGGCGGCTGGGACGGCGGCTCGTATGGCGAGCGCGGTCTATGGTCCGATTCCGATCGACGGCTTCGAGCTTGACCCAAAGATCATCGAAGTCGGTAAGAAATATTTCGACGAGAATCTCCCCAATCTAAATATCATCATCGGCGATGGACGCTTGAATTTGGAAGAAAGCAAGAATCAATACGACATCATCGCGGTGGATGCTTATCGCCCGCCGTATATTCCGCCGGAAATGACCACGCAGGAGTTTTTCCAGATTTGCTATAACCATCTCACTGCGGACGGCGTGGTGGCGATCAACGTTGGCAGCGTGCCCGGCGACCGCCGATTGATCAATGGCTTGGCGACTACGATGGCGACCATCTTTCCTTCCATTCACATTATGGATATTCCCGGCACGCTCAACACCATGATTTTTGCAACCAAACAGCCGACGACAGCCGATAACTTTACTGTGAACCTTTACACTCTTTCACGTCGCGCCGACATCAACCCGATTTTGATCTCAACCATGCAGACCACATTTGCGAATATGAAACCCGGTTATCAAACCACCCAAGTCTTCACCGA
>JBJKOR010000659.1:0-4652 GCA_046707185.1 Anaerolineales bacterium
CCTTGAGCATCACCACACCTTCGGGCTTCGCGATGCGAACATATTTTTCCTTGTTCACATCATAGACGCCGACCTTGTCGCTGTTCTTGTATTGATAGAACGATTCGATGCCCGACTTGAGCATGGCCTCGACCCATTTGGGCGCGGGATAGCCTGCGGCTTTCATCTGCGCGACCGTCTCTTTGACTCCGAGCATGTCCCAAATTTCGAACGGTCCCGCTTCGTGGCCAAAGCCCCAGCGGATGGCGTCATCGATCGGTTTCGGCGAATCTCCAACTTCGGGCAAGAGTGAAGCGGAATATTGAAAACTTTGATACGTCAGGGCTTGAACGAGTTTCGCGGCTTTATCTTCCTCACCGAGTAAAACTTTCAACCGTTCCCCAAGCTCGGAAATATCCTTGGCTTTCTTGACCGAGTCAAAGCGCGGCTTGGTCGGCGGGACATGTTCGAGTTTCTTGAGATTGAGCGGCCAGAATTCCTTCTTTCCGTCTTCCCTGCGGACTTCTTTATAAAAGCCAATTTTGGTTTTATTACCAAGCCACTTGCGTTCAACAAGGGCTGCGATCAACTTGCTCGATGATTCGTTTTGGAGATATTCCTGTGCGAGTTTGTCGTGCGGAATCATCGGGCCGAGATTCACCCCAACATGTTCCCACACATCGATGCCGACAAGGTCAGCCAGGCGGAAGGTCGCGGTTTTCGGGCGCCCGATCAACGGTCCCGTGACCGAATCGACCTCGTCAACGGTGTAATCATTTTCCAAAATGTAATTCATTCCAAAGGTGGCAGTGCCAAAGAAAACGCGGTTGCCAATAAAGTTTGGCGTATCTTTGCAAAGCACCACGCCCTTGCCAAGTTTCTGTTCGCCGAACCACGACATAAACTTGACGATTTCCTTGTCCGTGTCCGCCGTTGGGATGACTTCCAACAACTTAAGGTAGCGCGGCGGGTTGAAGAAATGCGTGCCGAGGAAATGTTTCTTGAATTCCTTCGAGCGGCCTTCGGCGATATCTTTGATCGGAATGCCCGAAGTGTTCGTGCTGACGATCGCGCTCGGTTTACGGACCTCGTCGATGCGCACCATCAGCGACTGCTTGATCTTTAAATTTTCGATGATCGCTTCACAGACCCAATCCGCTTCAGCGACCGCGCCGAAATCATCCTCGAGATTCCCAAGCGTGACCAGCGTCTTCAAATCGGATGACATCAAGTTGGCTGGTTTGGCTTTGAGGCAGCGATCCCAGCCTTCATTGACGATCTTGTCCCGCGCTGCTTTATTTCCGGCTGGCGCGTCTTTCGGGACAATATCCAGCAAGGTCACCGGCACGCCCGCGTTCGCCAGGTGCGCCGCAATTGCCGCGCCCATTGTGCCAGAACCAATGACAACTGCTTTATGTATGTGATAGTTCATAATATCCGACTCTCCTCGATGGTCGAGTAGCCTGAGGCGACAGCCGAAGGCGTACCGAGACCATCATTTTCAAGTTTACATTTACTGTCATTGGTGGTCTCAATATGAGCGATACAAACACTCGCCCTACTCAACCACCGCGAGATCATCTCAGATCACTTCCGCTATATCCGAGTATTTGCCGCGCGACCACAAGACGATTGATCTGTCCCGTGCCTTCGTAGATGTCGGTGATCTTGGCGTCGCGGAACCATTTCTCAGCAAGGAACTCGCGGCTGTAACCGAGCGGCCCCAAAATCTCGACCACTTTTTGCGTGATCTTCGTGGTCACATCGCCAGCCTTCACTTTGCTCATCGAAGACTCGAGCGCGTTCGACTTTTTGTTATCCGCCATCCAGACCGCTTTCATCACCATCAACCAGGCAGATTTCAACATAACATCCATGTCAATGACTTCACGCTCGATGTTCGTCAATTTTTGACGCGGCAATCCGTAACGGATTTCAACTCTGTTCTCTTTGAGTTTGTCTTTCAGGAATTCGAGTGCGGCTCGTGCAACGCCCAAACCGGACGCCGACACAAGCGGTCGGGTCGCGTCGAAAGTTGCCATCGCGCCTTTAAAGCCTTTGGTTGTTTTCTCCACGGTCGGGCTACCCAGCAGATTCTCGAATGGGACACGTGCATCTACCAACGAAATCGCGGCCGTATCGCTAACGCGGATGCCAAGTTTATGTTCGAGCTTTGTGATCCGCACGCCGGGTGTCCCAGACTCAACCACAAAGGCGCGCATCCCCGCGCGTTTTGCAGACGGGTCGATCGAAGCCCAGACCACAATAAAACCCTTGCCGAGTTTTTCGTATTCCGTAAAGGATTTATCGCCGGCGGTGACAAAAATCTTTTCGCCGTTGAGTACCCATTCATTGGTCTTTTCGTCCAACACAGCTCGTGCGCGGATCGCGGATGTGTCCGAACCCGCGCCGGGTTCGGTCATGCACATGGCTGCGAAGGTTGGCTTCTCGCCTGCGAAGCGCGCCAGGAACTTCGCACGTTGTTCGGATGACCCAGCGGCTTGTACCGCCGCTGCCCCAAGTCCGCCGCCGGGTGTGATGAGATACATGCCCACATCACCCCATGCCAACATCTCGATTTGAGTTGCCAACAATTGATAACCAATCGGCGGACGCTTGGGTTTGTTTGGGTCTTCTTCCTTTTTCTCTTCTTTCGGTGCGAGACTGCCGCCGCCCATGGCTTTCATCGCCGTATTCGTAAACTCAATATAATCCCACGGGATTTCATGCTCGTGCTCATCGAAATAACGTGACTTCGAGCGCATCATTTCTTCTGCAACCGTTTTGAGGACGGTTTGCATCTGGACGATGGGTTTAGGTGATTCAAATTCGATAGCCATAATTTCTCCTTTAGCATGTCATTGCGAGGACGATAGTCCGAAACAATCTCCTGTTCGGCAGTTGGTTGAGATTGCTTCGCTTCGCTCGCAATGACATCAGATTATCGCCAGTCCCGTCAACATCGCGAAGCCGCGGCCATTCCGCATCCACATCTCAACCGGATGCTCACGGATATAGCCATGCCCGCCCAAAATCTGCACACCGCGGTCAGTGACCATCATTACCATGTCGACTGCGCCGGTAAACGCAAGATAGGCTTCCGTGAAGGCGTCTTCCTTGCCTTGATCCAACTTCCAGGCGGCTTCCCACGTCAGCAAGCGAATCGCTTCGATCTCGGTGCGCATCTCGGCCAACATAAAGGCAATGGCCTGCTTCTGCGCGACTTTCACGCCAAAGACATCTCGTTCTTTGGCATAATCGCGCGAATACTCGAAGGCGGCTCGTGCCACGCCGAGAGCGGCCGAGGCGGAAGCAAGCCTCATCGAAGCGAGGACCGGCTCAAAGTCGTGACCCGAGGCGCCGCCCAATCGATTCGAAGCGGGAACTTTTACATCCTCCAATTTGACTCGATATAACGGTAACGCGTTCAATCCCATCAACTTCTCGCGCTCTTCATCGATAGTCAATCCCGCCGCATTCTTTGGAACGATGAAGCCTTGTGTCTTGCCATCGCACTTTGCATAGACCAAAATGGCTTCGGCATCTTTGGCAAACGGCACAAAGGCTTTTTCACCATTCAAAACATATTCATTGCCTTCGAGTATGGCAGTGGTTCGCAAATCATCCGCGTCGAAATCGAATGCGTACTCGATCAGCGCTGCCGTATACGGACGCCACTCACCTTCGATGACCTTTGGCAGATAGTCCTTCTTCTGCTCGTCGCTGCCAACCAACAAAACGGGGATGGCAAACAGAGACGGCGCCGTGACCGCCAACGCGCCCGCCAAATCGCCAAAGGCCAACTCTTCCAAAGCAAGCACACCCGTGACTGCCGAGTGCTCGCCGAAGCCGCCAAAGGATTCAGGAATCGAAGCTTGCAAGACGCCAAGCTCCCAGCCTTTGCCGACCAGCTTCTGCGGCAGTTCACGGCTTTCCTCCGCCTCGCGCGCTGCCGTTCGCAAATCATTGGCCGCGTACTTCCCCACCGCGTCGACAAGCATTTGTTGCTCTTCATTGGGTTCAAACGAATACATGATTTGTCTCTCCTTTCGCGAATTTCATTTCGCGCTGAGCGGAATTCAAATGAAGCGAGAATGTAGTCGAAGCGCCCATCGACTTCCACTTCGACACGGCTTCGCCAGTCAGTTTCCGCTCAGGGCGATTATTTTTTCAACAACCCATCAAAGAATAGGTCGGCATAATAGTCTGCGATTTTCTCGATGGACAAAGGCCCATCGGGACGATACCACGTCAAAGTCCAATTCAAGGTTCCCATCAAGCCGCGCACGGCAAGTCCGACATCGGAGCACACAAATAATTTTGTGCGGACGCCTTCGCGGATAACTTCATGCCACAAGCTTTCGAATTTGTCGCGGTTGGGAACATGGCGCGCATGGGATTTCTTGTCGAGTGAACGATGCTCGAAAAGAAGAACGGACGACAAATCCGGATTCTCCGCTAGGGATTGCAAATAGACACGGATCATCTGGCGAAGTTTTTCGTCAGCGGGGATGGATTGATTGGCAATGGGGGTAATGCGCGCCGTCAGCATTTCGAGTGCGCGGTCGAGAAGTTCCAGCAGGATTTGCTGTTTGCTGGAAACATGGTGATAGAGGCTGGCTTTTTGGAGATTGACAGCCTCGGCAATATCAGCCATCGAAGCCGCGTGGAAT
>JBJKOR010000660.1:0-1536 GCA_046707185.1 Anaerolineales bacterium
AGGCATGTAGCTGCCTGGGAAAAATCGAGAAATAGCAGCGCTCGGAAAATTATATGGCAGTTCAAAACTGCGGATGCTCGTATCAAGCTTCATCGCCTGTATCCGAATCTATAAATGTTACATGGTATTGGCCTAAAATATTTTAATATGCCCAACCCATAGTTTTACCTCTCAAAGAGGATTGGTATCGCTTCTTCTAAACAAAGAGAAACTGCTTATGGAGAAAAAGAAAGTGAAGATTTCATGGGGTCGTCCTCAAGCTGTTTTGATTTTTGTTGGCACATTTATTTTTATTGGTGCGATGGCCGCCAGCCGTTGGGCGCGTGTAATAAACACAGTATTGATTTTGATAATTTTTGCGTATTTGCTACTAGGGGTGTGAAGTCCAATGGAACGAAAACGTACGCTAAGGATTTGATCAATCCGCCATTAATCATCCAACATATTATTATTACTGAACTATCATTTAGATTGAAAATTATTGCTGGTATCCCGCCTCTTTTTGGTGTCGAATCGTTAGCACGGTAACAAAATCGCCGCCGTCATAGCGGTACAACGCGATATAGCCGCTGTCACCAAAGTCAATCAGCAACTCTCTATATTCCGGCTCCAAGTTGTCGGCGGGACGTCCGATCTGTGGATGCTGCCCAAGCACCTGCACAGTTTTCTTAATGGCAGCAGCAGCACGCTTTGCCACATCTGTGTTTTTCGGTCGTAGGAACTCGCGCAATCTTTCCAGGTCACGCAACGCTGGAGGCGCAAATCTCACTTGTGGCATATGGGTGCGGCCTTTTCGTTTTCTTCACCCCATGAATCAAGCCACGTGGAAACTTCATCCCCGGTCACGTGCAAGCCGGTTTCCTGATACTCTTTCCATGCATTAATGGCATCTTGCCGGAAAGACTCGCGCTTTTCTTCGCGCTCAAGGTATTGCTGGATAGCCTCGCGCATCACCCAGTGTGATGTACGACGATGTGTTTCGGCTAAGTGTTCGATTCGTGCGCGTGTTTCATGATCCAATTTCACGGATACGGTTTTGGCAGCAGTAGCAGGCATGACATCTTCTCCATACAGTGTCAATAGATGTTAATTGGTAACACCTATTATAACAACTCCTCTATAGGGTGTCAATTTATTGTAGTATTTTGTAAACGGTTGACCGTCCTATGTTCATTTGCCGAGCAATATCTGTTGCGCCAACACCTTGTTTTCGCAAAGCAAAAACCTTCTCTCGGTCTACCGTCAGCTTCCTGCCAAACTTTATTCCTTTTGCCTTCGCTTCAATACGGCCTTCATTCGTCCTTTCCAAAATGCGCTGTCGTTCCGCTTGAGCTACTGCCGAGAGTATGGTAACCACCATTTTACCCATCGTACCTTCTGTGCTGATGCCATCATCCAAAAAGCGGACAGCAACACCCATTCCGTCAAATTCCTTGATCAACTGGATCATATCAGCGGTATCGCGTCCGAGACGATCCAGTTTTTTAACCAGGATAACATCGCCTGTCTCGACTTTGACTCGCAATAGCTGAAGTC
>JBJKOR010000661.1:0-1364 GCA_046707185.1 Anaerolineales bacterium
GCGGTGTATTGCGAAAGCATCAAGCCGGAATAAAAGCCCGGTTCGTGCGCCAGGAAATCCGGAAGTCCCTGAGAAAGAGCCGGATTGGTTAAACGATTTAATCGCCGCTCTGCCAACACACACACCATTGTGATTGCCGCGCCCGCCATGTCCATCGGCAGCGAAACCGGCGAGCCTTGAAAGTTCGCGCCCGTCAGCGTCAATTTATCTTCCGGTACAAAGATCGGATTATCGCCCACGCCGTTCAATTCGATTTCAACTTGCGAGCGCGCATACGCAATCGCATCACGCGCCGCGCCGATCACTTGCGGCGTCGAACGCATCGAATAGGCGTCCTGCACTTTGGTTTTCATCTTGCCCGTTGTCAAGTCCGAGCCTTCGATCACCTTCATAATATTTTTTGCGGATGTGATCGCACCTTTGAAGCCGCGCAGTTCATGCAGTTTGCTGGTGTACGGTTTCATGTTGCCGAGCAGTGCTTCGATCGACATCGCCGCCGCGATCTCAGCCTGCTTCAGGAAACGTTCCATATCGTAGATGTGCAGCGCGGACATGGCAGTCAACAGGTTCGAGCCGTTGATGGTGGCCAGACCATCGCGCGCCTGCAAACCGGGGATTTCAATTCCGGCGCGCCGCATCGCTTCGTGACCCGGTAACCGCTCGCCGTCATAGAAAGCTTCGCCTTCCCCCATCAGCAACAGCGCGGCCTGCGCCATCGGAGCCAGGTCGCCGCTGGCGCCCACCGATCCCTTTTGACAAACAACTGGTGTGACGCCTTTATTGAGCATCTCCACCAGTGTTTGGGTGATCACAGGCCTGCAGCCAGAATTGCCGTGCGCGTGGACGTTGATGCGTCCCGCCAGCGCTGCACGCACATATTCGATCGGCGCAGGCTCGCCGATTCCGGCGGAATGGTTGTAAATCAAATATTTCTGGAATTCCTTGACTTGATCGTCGTTGAGAACTTTTTCCGAGAATTCCCCGATGCCAGTGTTGGTTCCGTACATGATTTCTTTTTTGGCAAGCTTGTCCTCCAGCATGGCGCGACAAACTTTGATACGTTCCAATGCTTCGGGAGCTAATTCAACTTTATCGTTATCTCGTGCAATCGCAGCGAGTTTTTCAATCGTGAGGGATGAACCATCGAGAGTAATGGACATGGGCAAGACTCCAATGTGAGATGAAAGAATTGTACTCCCAAGTCCAGAGAAATAACTCCGCGCCATTGTGTCGAAACAAATGGACAGAAAGCACTCAAAATTTGTTGGTTTACAGGCTCAAGTGGAGCTCTTGCATGACGTCGTAGCGATACCGCCGTCCCCGGCGGAGTTTGGCGAGTAAATCCTGCATCGGGGACGGCGCAG
>JBJKOR010000662.1:0-4145 GCA_046707185.1 Anaerolineales bacterium
GGACCGCAGCCCGCATCCAGAACGCGCTTGCCTTTCAGATTCGGAAGAAACGACAACACGCCGGGACGTTCAAAATAGATGTTCCATGGCTTGAGGTCTTGCTGTCTGGCATAATCGGATGCGATCTCGTTATAAGTAGCGCCAGTATGTTTTTCCATGTTTACCTGTAAGTGGACATGTTTGTTTCAAATCCAACTTCGATGTGCGGATTGGGTTTATAGCGATATAACCTCTTTTGGAAGAAGCCGATGAACTTTGCCTTACACAATTTCTCGAATATTGGAATATAACTTTGGAAGCGCATTTTGACGCAGTCGAAATTTTGTGCCGTGATTATGACCGGTCCGCGCATCAAAATCTATAAGCAGACTGCCTTCAGCTAATGCAGTAAGAAAATTATCAAAGCTGAAACCTTGCAAAATCAAGATGCGACTGTAATGAAATAATTCTTTATCATCTTTTTTCATTACTTCTGCTTCGACATAGAAGGTGCTAAGAAGTTTTGTCCCAGCTTTATGATGTAAATCGTCAAATCCCCAATATGGTTGTGGATCTAATTCGTCCAAACCAACACGCTTTTTGATTGCTTCTAGCCATTCTGCATGGCGAGAATCTACTTTGTTAGCATCAAAGGAAATTAAGACTTTACGATTTGTTTTATCAACTTCTACTTTAAATCCCCTGTCACTTCTTTCAAGTCCGTGGATCGTTTGACGGAAACTCATTTCATTTACAGGATATTTTATACCGGCAAGTTCATGTTTCCAACCATATTTTGGTAAAAGAATATTCGGCACAAATTTCAAAGCTCGGGGTGATGGCTCCATGTGAAAAAGAGTAGTCAACGATGAAGTCTCTGCTCTTTGACATTTTAACTCCCACTCAGCAGCATTGGGAATGGGTAAGTTATTTTCTTTTATGCCTAGAAGATCCTCGAGTGTATTTCCTACACCGCCAACATTGCCCGGGCGGGCATTAGATATCCAGCCGCGATTCCTTATGTCGCGCAGAGTGGCAATGAGCAAATCTTTGGTATATGTCTTCATGATTCGGGAGGTCTCCAAAAGTCGAGCAAATATTCAAAGGTTGTCCCCATTGTTATGTAGTTGCTTGGATAGCCAAAGATGCCGATTCCATTAACAATATTTGTTCTATCCCAAATAATTGTATTACGCAGTTCATAGCCGCGTTGACGCAACTCATTGATAAGAGAAACATGAATAGTTATTCTTTCATTTTCCCACCACATATCTGGCACATTGATTACACAATGACCTTTTGGATGAAGTAATGGTAACAATCCCTCAAAGATATCGCCCATTGCTTTGGCATATTCATCTAAAGGCATCGTTCCTAAGTCTCTAGGGTCCTGAGAATATTGTTCCACCTTGTTAAGTTGTTCGTTATTTCTATCTCGCCTAGATTTATTTTTTCGCTTGCGATTCAGGAGATTCGCATATGGCGGTGATGTCCAAATCAAACTAATTGAATTTGGCTTCAAATAATTTGGAATATGTAACGCGTCGTCTTGAATAGCAACTTGTTGAGCGTGGTTAAACAAGTTATTGGCAGCTAGTCTTTTGACGCATAATTCAATATATTTCGCTTGAAGATCAAATCCGATTGAATTCCGATTTAAGTCTTGGGCAGCTACAAGTGTTGTGCCGCTACCAACAAATGGATCGAGAACTAATTCACCTTCGTGAGTAAAAAGACTGATAACTTTTTTTGCAAGTGAAATAGGGAACGTGGCAGGATGTAAGCTTTTATCTCGAACGTCTCGGCTTTCATAGAAGAATTGCCATACTCCTATTTGGCTTTTTAACCACTCTTTGGCAGGCAGGCAGTTCAAATGATTTGGGGCACATGAACAAGTCCTATTAAAGTCTATAGCAAGCTTTGTTCTATAAAGTTCGGCAGTTTCTCGAATGGACGGGGGTAAAGTATTTTTATGAGCTTTAGCAGTCATATTTTCTCCAACTTTGATTCTACTCTATATTGATAATGACAAAAACGAACGACTGCAAATTAGTAGATTTGTAACCTCTCGTTCTTTCTTTATCGCCCTCGGCGAGATGAGCCACAACACCGCCAAAATCAATCGCTGAGAAAGAACGGCATGGGCGCAGCAGTCGTGATGTACCACGACGCGAACCTGCCAGAACCGGGGAGGCTTTAACCATAAAGTCGCGAAGGGCACACAGGAGAGCCATTAAAAACTTCCTGTACAGGCAAAATGTGGGGATTTCGCCCTAAAAAACTGGCAAAAAGCCACTGGTTTTGATTTCCTTGCTGGAGACTTTGGATTTCCTTCAAGGAAAAGTCGAATGACTCGGAAGGAAAAGTCAATTAACACGGAAGGAAAACCAGAATGACTCGGAAGGAAAAGTCAAATGACTCGGAAGGAAAACCGAAACGACTCGGAAGGAAAAGTGATCTCCCTAGCAAGGAAAACGCATCTTCCCTATAAGGAAATGTTATTCCTTCTTTATCGCCCTTGGCGAGATGATCCACAACACCAATAAGATCAATCCGCCGAGGAAGAAGGGCACGGGCGCGCCCAGCCATTGAAACAGCGATCCATAGAACAGCGGTGCAAACGCGTTGGCACCGCTGTAGAACCCGGCGGAGATTCCCAACATGCCGCCCACTTCGTTTTTATCCGACGACTTCGTGATCAAACTGTTCACCGCCGGATGCAGCACGCCTCCGCCCAACGCCGCCGGGAACGACGCTACCAACAGCCAGATGATTCCGAACCAGCCTTTATTGGCTTCGCTCGGCAGGCTCACATGGATGTTTTGCGTTGTAAGCTGCATGGCGCCTTGTCCCGCCAAACTTTTCAGCACGTGCGCTTGGTTGTACCACGGCACCGGAATGCTCGGCGTCAACGACGTGCCGATCAAGCCAATCGCCAGCGTCGAGACTCCCAGGATGACCAGCCAGCGGTCGCCTTTCTTCTTCGACCAGCGACCGATCAATCCGCCCTGGACGATCACGATGAAGACTCCCGCCAATGCGAACAAGCCCGCCGTGTCGGTCGCGTCCATGCCGAGACGATTCAACGTGAACAACGAAAAGAGTTGTTCATAGCCTCCGAACGCCAACTGATAAAAGAACATCACCAGCAGCAAATAGCCAACCGTCGGACGCGTCAACGCTTCCATCATCGCCGAGAACGTGAACGGTGATTTGAGTTTTGTCGCCGATGGAGAATCGTCCTGATGCGTTTCATGGAACAGGAACGTGGTCATCAGGATCGATGCCAGCGAGAAAAAAGCCGCGGTCAACGCGACCGCTTTATAGTCCCCGCCCGAAGCGGCCAGCACGATATAAGCGATGATCGGTCCCAGAATGAATCCCACGCCGAACGCCGCGCCGATCAATCCCAAACCCTGGGTGCGATTCCTTTCGTTTGTGCTATCCGCCACCGCGGCCTGCGCCGTGGACATGTTCGCACCGGACAGTCCGTCGATGATGCGCGAGAGGAATAGAATCCAGAGCGCGTTCGCAAAGCCGAGCATGATGAAGCCGAGGAACGTGCCGAACTGGCTGAATAAGAGAATCGGTTTGCGCCCGAAGCGATCCGATAAGCGACCCAGAATCGGCGTGCCGATGAATTGCATGGCCGGATAGCTGGCCTGCAAAACGCCGATGACGAACGGGTCCGCGCCGAAGCGCGCCGCAAACAATGGCAGCAGCGGGATGATGATGGAGAGTCCTATCAAGTCCACGAGTACGATGGCGTTGATGGGCAGGACGCGTTTGTAATCGAATTTGTCGGAGGGGATTTCAGCAGTGGTCATAATAGTGTGTACATGTCATTGCGAGGAGCCCGAAGGGCGACGTGGCAATCTCAAGTAACCTGCAAAGAGGAGATTGCCACGCCGCCGCGCTTCGACTTCTGGTCTCGATACACTTCGTTACTCGACCATCCGCTCAGCGCGATGGCGGCTCGCAACGACATGTTGTTAATGTCCCGCTAGGAACAAAATGCCAATACCGACCAAAATCAACGAACCCAGAACGGCAAGGAACGAATATTGAAAGCGCAATTTGTCATTCATATTTTTAAAGCGAGTCGGTAACTGTGCCACTGCCGCAGCAATGATCATCGTGATGCCATGTTCGATGCGAAACGCTCG
>JBJKOR010000663.1:0-2278 GCA_046707185.1 Anaerolineales bacterium
CGGAACAGCTTGCCTGACTGCACGCTGTTCACGCGACCGCACGCGTTTCTTCATCAACTCTAATCGTTCATTCATGCCACACGCACCTTTACGTCCGATTGTTCAAAAATCTCCGTGTTGATATTCAACGGACGCATCTCGTCGTAATCCGGTTTGAATTCCATATCAGCATATTGATATTTCGAACCCGCCGCTTTGTTGTAGGGTAAAAGATCAACGCGCATTAAACCATGCAGATTATTTACCGTTTGCGCAATTGCCGATAGATTCTCATCGGTATCGGTAACTCCGGGAACGAGCGGAACCCGAATCACAAACGGCTTACCGGAAGCGCTTAGGACTTGTAGATTATCTAATATCAAATCATTGCTGCAACCCGTGTAACGGCGATGAGCTATGGGATCGATCAATTTGAGATCGAAAAAGACAAGATCAGATCGGGCTACAAGCTTTTCAAAATTCCGCTTCGACCCATAACCTGAAGTATCCAGATGAATATGCACATCGTCCAATCGATCAATAACTTCGGCGACAAATTCAGCCTGCATGAGGGGTTCGCCCCCTGAAAAAGTGATGCCGCCTTCATTGTCTTTCAAAATGGCGGCCTGCTGATTTAAAAGCCCCGCCAACTCTTATGCCGTGTATTCCTGACCTGCCAAGCGTTCTCCAGCCAGGCCGCGAATCATTTGTGGTCGCATAGACTGACCTTCGGGATTATGACACCACGTACATGACAACGGGCAGCCTTTCATAAATACCGTTGTGCGAATGCCCGGTCCATCATGGACGGTAAATTCTTTGATGTCAAAAACAATTCCAGTGGTCATAATCCAAAAGGCATCCAGCGGAGGCTCACTGCTTCTCGAGTCCGAGGATCAACCCCTGGGCGCGGGTCGAAGCGGAAGCCGCGTCCACCGCGCATAAGTCTGCACCAATTTGTTTCGCAAAGCTTTCGGTCACGGGTGCGCCGCCGACCATCACCTTCACTTGATCCCGCAATCCATTTTCTTTGAGCGCATCGACAATATCCTTCATGCGAGGCATGGTGGTCGTCAATAAAGCGGAACACGCCACCACGTCGGGATGATGATCCTTCACGGCTTGAACGAATTTCTCCGGCGAAACGTCCACGCCCAGATCGATCACTTCAAAACCGGCACCTTCCAGCATCATGCCAACCAGGTTTTTGCCGATTTCATGCAAGTCGCCTTGCACGGTACCGATGATTACTTTACCGATGGCTTGCACGTTTGCAGTAACCAGATAAGGCCGCAACAAGGTCAAGCTGCTTTGCATGGCGCGCGCCGAGATCAACATTTCGGGAACAAAATATTCTCCACACTCGAACTTATGCCCCACTTCGGTCATGGCGCGGATCAGGCCATCCTTGAGAATCTGTTCAGCGGGAATGTTCTCGGCAATGGCTTTCTTCACCAGTACTGGAGCCTGGTTGCGATCCCCTTCGATCACACTTTGACATAGGTCGTCCAAAATGGTCATGAGTTTTCTCCTTACCGATTCTTGTATCCTGGCTGGTCCAAAAGCAAGTCAATGAACGCCAGCATATTTTCCAGTGAAACGTCGCCTTCCACATCATGCGCCGGAGCAAAGATATAACCACCCGCCTGTCCCATCTCCAACAAGCGGCGCGTCTCGGCGCGGACTTGCTCGACGGTTCCATATGGCAAAGTCCGCTGAGTGGACAATCCGCCGTGAAAGACGAGGCGGCCGCGATACTTCTGATGAAGAGCCGCCACATCCATCACCTCAGGTTGGAACGGATTGAAGCAATTCAGCCCAATCTCGATCAAGTCATCGAACAACTCGTCGACATCGCCACAGGAATGGATGAATACATATTTATTCCCAGCGTGAACTGCGCTGTACATCCGTTTGAGAACCGGATAAATAAATTCACGCCACAGCTTTGGTCCCATTTGCAAGCCATGCTGCTGACCCCAATCATCGCCGAAATAGACCGCGTCAATATCGTATTTCATCGCCTCGTTCAATTGGGCAACGTCGTAATCCGCAATGGCATTCAACAATTCGTGAACGAAGGCCGGGTTATCGTAAAAGTCCATCAACAGGTTTTGCATGCCGCGTAACGTCCAGGCGCGCTCGTACAGCGAGAAGCCAATTTGAAAAACGCGGAAGCGATCCGGATAGCGAGTGATGCGCTGAGGAATATCCTCGAAGAAACGCCGGTCGAGCGGATCAGGAAAAGTGTAATGCTTCAAAGTCGGCTCGGATATTACGCTCCCTTCCGGAGTACCGA
>JBJKOR010000664.1:0-1111 GCA_046707185.1 Anaerolineales bacterium
ATTGGCAGCGAACTCCGCGAGAGACTTGTTGGACTGACGACCACCTGGTTATTGCTCCTGGTCGTGTATGTGATGCGCGGTGATGTTATTCGTATTATTTCCGCCCGCACGGTGACAAAGGCAGAAAGAGAAGTATATGAAAAACAATAAAATTGCTCAACGTTTACAAAAGAACCGACCGATGACGATGGTCAGCATCCGTATTCCGGATGATGTGATTGAAGATCTAAAGCGTGTTGCACCGGTACTTGGCTTTTCGGGTTATCAGGCTTTGGTAAAGGCTTATATTGGTCAGGGGTTGCGAGCCGATTTGGAGCGTCTCGAAAGCAGCATCGAAGTTTCCGCATTGATTAAGAGTCTGCGAAAGAAGGGGATCAAGGAGGAAATTATCTCATCGGCGATGGCAGAAGTACAGGGCGCCAAATAGATTCTTCGTGGCACACGGTGGCTAACAATGTATGCAACTGTTGGATTCCTGACGCACTTGCTTAGACAGGCTGGCATTACACACGAGGAGTGGAAAAACTCGATGATGTTTTCGTTTTCTTTTCCGCTCGTTAGATCTTTTTCCTTCATCTTTTCCAACTCATCCTTTATTTCTCATGTCAACCGTCATTTCTATTGAACATCTGTCGCCTTGCGCCACCGCTGGTTTCCAAAGCCTATCATCTCGGGCAGGTTTCGGTACGGCGGGAGGACACCGCCTACTCAACCCGGCGGATTGGCACCGGGACTCTCTCCCACGATTTGAATGTGTGGTGGGCGAAGATGCGCGGCACGTTTCGACACGGCTCAACGCAACGCCTTCGGCGAATCCTTTGCTGCGCACCCCCATAAGTGCATTGGGGGCGAACGGTTGGTGAGACCGATCATGGCAATCGCGATGTGGAAGATTTGTGGGCGCTACGCGATGTCAGCTTCACTGTTGAACAGGCGAGGTGTTGGATGTGACGCAGGGAAGGCGCAGATTTGTGTATAATGCTGTAAAGTTCTCGACGAGATGAAGAGAAGGTGAATTGAACTATGCTCGCAAATTATATTGACCAGGCAATGGAACAAGCCGTCTACGAGGTTATGGAAGGCGAAGGAAAATATTGGGGAGAAATTCCCG
>JBJKOR010000665.1:0-4502 GCA_046707185.1 Anaerolineales bacterium
GCGATCCATGAATATCCGCCGGTCAACGCAAAATCTGTGCCCATCACCATCAACGGACCGAATCCAAGCCCCGGCGCAATCAAACATAAAATTGGACTGCGGGTAATCCAAACGGTATAACCATAGAGCAGGAACAAACCAATCAGTCCAAGTGGAATGAACTGCCAGCCCCAAACGAAAGTGAAGAAGATACCGATGAGCGCGGTGATCGCAAAGGTGATCCACGCAATGGCGAGCGCGCTATGTTCCAATTCGGGATGAGCCGGAAGCGTTCCACTTCCGCCGCTGAACGGCGTACGCTGAGTTTTGGAATCGAGGCCAGTTTTGAAATCGAAATACTCATTGAAGGCATTCACGCTGATATGCGCCGCAATTCCGCCGATCAATGCCAAAACAAAATAAAGCCAGTTGATGTGACCTGTTTCCCAATAGGCGGTTCCGAGTCCGAGCAGGACGCAGCACGGCGCAAGGATGACAAAGGGCAAGCGCATGGGACCCAGCAAAGCTTTCCAGTCTTTCATTTTTTCTCCTCTGAGAATGAATTTGCCTTTGCTTTTACCATGCCTGGACGAATCGTCAAAAGACTTTTGTCACAACTTTGAAGTGTATTAACGCGGCGATGGCCAGAGCATCATTTCCTGATCATCGTTTGTTTATGAACTAAACAATGGACGGTAGACGGTAAACGGTCTATGGTCTACCGTCCACGGTCCATCGTTATTCCAACTTTTCAACTACTTTATCCACTCCATCTAAAATCTATCCGTCCTTGATGTTGGTGTGAATTGCTTCAAGCGGTCCCAGGCGGTTTTTTCTCGCCTGAAGGGGATGAACACAAGTCAAGCACCACCTGCAGCGATAATCCCTCGGTCACTGCCACGATGATGTCGCCGGCTTGCAGCTTCGAATCGCCATGCGGGATGATGGACTGACCGCGCCGTCGAATCGCGGCAATGATGCATTCCTGCGGCCAATGAATTTCCGACATGCGGTGACCGGCGCAGGCGGAACCTGCCTCCACGCGAATCTGGGTGGTTGCGAATCCGCTGATATCGCGGATGTACCGGCTGCCCGTGCGCAGGCGGGCTTCCTCGCGGTTGGTGATGCCCACCTCGTAGGCACGCACAATATCGTTCCGGCGGACCATCCCCACCAGGTGACGCGGGTTGTCCCGTTCGACCACCGGCAGGCGCGAGAGATCGCGCGGTGCCATGCGCCGCATGGCAACCCCAACCGTTTCGTCGGGATACACCGTGGTGACGGCGCGCGAGGCAATATCGCCGACCGTCAAGCTTTCAAGAGTGGGATTCTTGTCCATCGCGTCGCGATAATCCGCCAGTGAGACGATCCCGTACAGGTCGCCGTTGCGGTCCAGAACGGCAAAGCCATGCCGGCCGGTTTCGATGAATTTTTCAGCCAGGATGGTGACAGGGGTACCCATGTTCATGGTGATGAGGTCGCGCACCATCACATCCGAGACGCGTACCGATTCCATGACATCCACGTCCCGCCCTCTTCTCAAGTGAATCCCGCGGCGGACGAGTTTGAGCGTGTAGATCGATTCGGGATACAGCCGGTCAGCCACAAGCATGGCGACAACCACGCCCGCCATAAGCGGCAGGATCAAGCTGTAATCGTTCGTCATCTCGAAGACGATCAGGATGGCCGTGAAGGGCGCACGCGCCGCACCTGCAAACACAGCTGCCATGCCGACAATGGCGAATGCGCCCACGCCAGCGGTCATTCCCGGGAAAAGCATTTCCACCAGGTGGCCGAATGCACCGCCCAGCACTGCGCCAATGAACAGCGCCGGGGCAAACACGCCGCCCGAGTTGCCCGATCCGAGCGTGAGTGAGGTGGCGAGTGGTTTGAGAAAGACCAGCACGAGCAGGAGTCCGAGCGACAATTTCCCGAGTAATGCGCTTTCGATGAAAGGAAAGCCGGATCCAAAAATGTGCGGTATCGCCGTGATTCCCTGCATGTGCAGCAGGTTTTCGCTTTCCGGGATGAATCCCAATCCAAGGATCATGGGATAGAAGAATGCCAGCGCACCAAGCAGGGTCCCGCCGATGGCGGGTTTGAGTGCGCTGGAAATTTTCCAATCATCGAATTTGTCCTCGGACCAGTAAAGAAGGCGGATGAAAAACACCGCGGCCAGGGCCGCAAACACCCCCAACAGAACGAAAAGAAACACCTCCCAAGGGGTCTTGATATTATAGTGTGGAATGTTGAAGGCAGGCTGCTCGCCCAGGAAAAAGCGCGCCACCAGGGAAGCCGTTACAGCCGATACCACGATATTCCCCAGCCCGGCTATTTGAAATTCACCCAGAATGATCTCGATTGCAAAGAGCACGCCAGCAATGGGTGCATTGAACGTAGCAGCAATGCCCGCTGCCGCGCCGCATGCTACCAGGTTACGCAAGCGCTCTTCAGAGGTCTTCAACCATTGACCAATGGTCGACCCCAGCGCCGCACCAACCTGGACAATTGGCCCTTCACGTCCCGCCGAACCACCGCTGCCAATGCACAGGGCGGATGCCGCCATTTTGGCAACCGACACTATCGGACGAATACGCCCGCCTTTCAGTGCGATGGCCTGCATCACCTCTGGCACGCCGTGTCCCTTGGCCTCCGGGGCAAGATAGGCGATGATCGGTCCCGCCAACAGACCGCCGATGGCCGGGGCTACGAAAAACAAGCCGCGGCCAATGAAACTAAGCCAGGTCGCCCCATCCACGAAAAATAAGGTTTGGATGAGGGAAATCAATTTGATGAATCCGACCGCGCTCAGCCCCGTCCCTGCACCCACCGTAACCGCGGTTCCCAATAAGATCGTTGTATCGGACAATTGCAGATGATCCAACAAAGGGATCCGAAGGTTGATTTTCATTGCATCTCCTCATACTCTTTATAACCCAGTCTATTCTGTGAAGCAACTCAGTGCGAAAAAATTATGCGCTCAATAAGAAATAAAAAGGCCGCGGAAAATTCCGCGGCCAGAATAGACAATTATCCCAACTTCCCAACGGCTTTTTCCACTTCCTCCAAAATCTCTCCCGATTTCTTCACCAACGCTTTCACCTCTTTCTCTTCGGGTAGGACTTTGCTTCCGCAATCCGCTTCTTCGGCTCATGCGGCATAGAAATCAACTTCGCTTTGTTCGATACAGGACCGAGATAGTCTGCGATGCTGATCTCGTCGTTGATTCTGCACGTATCAGGATTCCAGATAATCATGGTTCGGCTTTGGCTAATGTCAAATTTTGTACGACCTTCCGCCGAAGCGTTGTAGACGGTTGGAATCCACCACAATGGGATGGACAGGACACGTTGATCGGTCAATTCCACATGGATGTATTTTTCGTCGAGTCTCACCGCGTGGATATAAGCCTCTACGGGGAAAGTGTATTCATCAATGGCGTATTGGATTTTATACCGCATCAAATTTCATTATAGCAGGAAAGCTTTCCCGCCGCGTAAAGAGACAAATGCCAGCGAAATGATTGAGAACGTTTGCAAGCGGAATAGCTTTTGAATTGCAGATTTATTGCTCTGTTTTCTGAACGGGAACAAGACATAATCTTGATACATTTCCATCGCGACATGTTGCCAATATTTTTGAGCCGTCCGGTGACCAAGCCAAATTATTTCCAGAGTCGCCTGTGGAAAACTGAAACGACGGAAAGATAAGATCAGCCTTTCCAGAAATAAAATCAACCGAGTACAGTCTATCAACTGGTTCAATACAATGACCTGCACAACCTTCAAATGAATCAACTTCACCGATTGCAGCTAGATGATAATTATCTGGCGCCCAAGCAATATCCGTTACATAATGTCTGCCATCCACATTGGGAGAAAACGCCAGTATATACTGTTTTCCTGTTAACGTGTCTAACACATCCAAATCGCTAAAATCACTTGGAGAGTATCCTTCACCTCTAACAATTGCCAGATAACGCCCATTTGGACTCCAACGTGCTGCCCATGCATGTTTTGATTCTCCGGGGACGGAGCCAAAATCTATCTGACAAATCTTCCCGGTATCTAAATCAAGTAGAAATGAATAGATAGAGCCCAAATTACTATTGTGAGCAGTCAAGAATATTTGTGTTGAATTTGGACGCCAGATCATGTAATATGAATTTGCAGGAAACTGCATGTGAGCCCATTGCGGTTTGTAGACCCATTGGGATGTATCAAAAGGAATAAGTTGCTCTACACCCAAGGAACCCTGCGATACATGGCGGCTATAAAGTTGGAAAAGATAGTTGCCATTATCTTTCAAATAAACAATTTGACTGCCATCGGGTTTCACAGCTAAAGAAGGAAAGAGCCTTTCATGCGATGAGTCATATTTATATAGATCGTCCTCGATAGACTGAACTTTTTGGGAGGTGCCGCTGCTGAGCCAGAGTAGCTGCTCAAAAACAACTGTAGATGGGATATAGTCCCCATTAGCGTCAGTGTCATACTGCACACGCGAATCGGGATTAATAACAG
>JBJKOR010000666.1:0-7690 GCA_046707185.1 Anaerolineales bacterium
GAATAAATCAAATCCACGCCCCTGATCTGAAATCCTGCTTTTCGTTATTCAGTGACCAGCTATCATTCCCCGCATCCCATCTTGTATATGTGCTGGTCTTTCGAAGATGATTTCAAGAGCATGCGCGCAAACTCCGCAATGGCCTTTTCCTGATCGGGAAAAATCAGATGCTCGATTACGTCAGTACAGATGATGATATCGGCAGAGTTATCGGCGATTCCCGAATCCAAGAAGTTGCGCTGGATGATGAACTCGGAGGAATAATTCAAATCCATGCCGGTGATCTGATATCCGGCTTTGCGGTATTCATTGACCAGCACGCCTTCGCCGCAACCCATATCGTAGATCACTTGATCTTTGGAACATGAATTCAAGAACTTGCGCGCCACCTTCATCTTCTCCAGATAGACCGGCAGATAGGGCCAGTCTTTCTCGGGATGGATGTGGTAGTCGCCGCGATGGGCGTATTCACCGGAACGTTTCACGATAATCCTCTAAGGAAATTTATTTTACATGTCATTGCGAGGAGGGCGTCTTTCCCGACGAAGCAATCTCCTCGATTATTCATTAGATGGTCACTCAAAATTGCCACGTCGCTTTGCTCCTCGCGATGACATCTATGGACAGGATTCTGTCCCTTCCGTTTTAGGGGCATACACCTGAAGATTGTTGCTCTGCAGACTTAGGATCGGTTGGTATTCACACAAAATGGGCGCGGCAATCGCTTGATTCCAGGCATTGTTCTCCTCCGAAAACGCCGCATCGGTTTTGATGCCCGTATTCAACTTGCGCGAGACGATCAATGCAAAGCGATGCTGATGGAGATCGGCATAGAACTTCGCAAGCGCAGGTTGATTATTCGACATGGCGATTTCCATCAATTCCACGATCTCATCATCGGGTACAAGCGGAACACCGTGAATGTAATCGAAGGCGATCAACTGGCGCTCCGAGATGAAAAGAACTTTGCCGCCTTTCGCGGCGGCCGGAGCAACAACGGCCTGCAGCTTCTTTATATCGGCCTGCGCTCGATGGCTATTATAAGTGACCCACGGGCTGACATAATCGAGCGGAAAGATAAACGGGATGAGCACGGCCAGGACGAGCACCGGCCACGGCATCCGGCCCCATTTGGCCTCTCCGGCCTCAGGTTGGACTTGATTCGCAAAGAAATAAGCCGCGATGATTTGTAAAAGGACTTCATACGAATCCATATCGTGCAAATCCGCGCCGCCGCCGATTTTGACGCTGACCACCAGACATCCAACGAACAGCACAAACAAGATCAAGCACAGGAGTATCCAGCGAATCGGATGCAGACGATTTAATTGTCCGCGCAGGGCAAACCAAATTCCAAGCCATAACGGAAGCGAAATCAAAATGACACCGGGCAAGATTCCAAGCGGAAAGGCCGGGCTTGGCAACAAGCGATTCCATAGCAACGAAGAAGTCAAACTGGAACGAAACAAACTCGTGTTTGTGTCACCGGAAATAAAAACATAGAAGGCCTGACCTGCAAACGCGCTTGCCAAGCCGACCACGCCCCACATCACCGGCTTGAATAAAAATCGAGCAACGTTCTTTGATTCAGACAACGGCTGTTCGAGCAGATAGATCGCCGCTGCCAACGCCGCCGGAACCGGATACCAATTCACGCCGCTGATCCCCGCCCAAAACGAGGCGACCAACACCGCGAGCAGCGAGCGCCACGGACGCTTCATCTCCACGCCCCACAGGATGAGGATGACGCAAACTTGTAGATAATAATAAACGGGGCCTTGCAGAAGATAGATAAAGCTCCAGCAGGCCACCAGCAAAGCCAAGGCTTTATTGCCGAGATGTAAGCGTCGAACCAAAAGCCAGGAGGAAAGGCTTGTGATTCCAAGCCACAAAAGCACCTGCCACAGACGATGTGCCCACAACGGCAATCCATGTATCAGGAATGGGATCGCCATCATAATGTAGCGCGTGGCGTGCCACGGAGAAAGCGGAACCTTCATCCCATAGACGGATTGGCTTGCCAATAACGAGGCATAATAAAAGCGGCTCGTCTCGGAGTAGTCAATCGAAAACGGATCGGTGGTGATCACGTGCAGGTTCTGGTAAATCTGATAAGCAACGGCTTGAATCAAAACCACCGACGCAAAAGAGGCCGCCCACGAAGAGTCTGTTGACCATTTCCATAACAGGATTTGAAAGAAACAAATCCACCAGAAAATCCAAAGCAGCGGGAAGAAGCCGGGCAGAGTTTTACCGAAGATATCCAGTTTTGCAAATGGCGGGACGAAGGCAATCGCAATCAAAGGAATGAATGCAAGCCAACGCCATGCCGCTTTAAACTTTATGCTTTCCAATTGCCCAAAGAAATTCGAAATCCTTCCGGTTTGCAAACCGTAGAACAAGAAAGCACTGCCAACGATTGTGGCAAGGTATCCAAGAAACAGGATCGTCCATTTGGAATGCCAAAGCGACACATCCATCCCGGAAATGCGGACGAAGGTCTGATAGAGCGCGGCGAGGCCAATGATGATTCCAAAGCCCAGATAGGTTTGCCAAAACGTCTTCGATGAAACAGACTTCATGATCAATTCTTCGAACCCGGTTCGCGTTCAAGGTCCATGGCGGAGAGAATGGTTGGCAAATAGATCGCGCCCGGTAAACTGGCGGCCATGTACAAGACGCGTATCAAGACAGCCAGTGTGAGTCCAACTGCCGGGTTGATCCCACCGACGCGCGAAAACAAAAAGGTCAACGAAAGCTCTTGCACGCCATAGCCGTTGATGGAGATCGGAATCAGCGTCACAAAATAGGAGATGCTCCACAAACCGATAATCAACCCAAATGACATGTGCCCGCCCAAACCTGAGACCAACACAGCAATTGCCAGACATGTGAAAAGAACGTGTCCCCAAGTACTGATCAATGCCGCAAACAACGCCAGCGGCTTTTTCAACCAAATTGAAAAAGCTCGCAGTGTTCGCTTGACGAAACTCCAAGCTTTCCGGACGATGGGAGGCAATGTTAGAGCGGATGCGGCAGAAGCCGAGAAAAGAACGTGCCAGGCGGGGATCAAACCGAAAGGTAAGGCAAAGACCATTGCCAGTGCGCCGACCAACCGGTCCGCGACGAGCGAGGCAAGGCTGATGGGGCGATCATAGCCCATTTGAATCGCGCCCGCCAATCGAACCACATCACCGCCGATGGTCGTCGGCAAAAAATTGTTGGAGAATAAACCGGTGAACGTCAACGCCAGCGTATCCAGGAACGAGATGCGAACTCCGCCGGAGCGAAGCAGGATATACCAGCGGGTAATGACGCAAAAACGGGAGAACAAAACCAGGACGAGTGCGAGGAGAATCTGCAAGAGCGAGATTTGCTTGAAAGCGGCAAGAATTTCATCCCAGCCCTGGCCGCGCACCAGCAGAACGATCAAGCCAATCGCCAGCAGTGTCCCGATCAATCGAAGCAGGAAGCGGCGATTGTCCACAAACCAATCCGTCATTTACGTTCCTTCCGGCCTTCGATGATCGTGCGGATCGTATAGGTTGGTTTGCGCTGGGATTCGTGATAGGTGCGTACAAGCAGTTCGGCGATCAGACCCATGAGGATGGATTGAAATCCCAAGATCAAGAACATGGCTGCCAATGGCAAAAGCGGTGAGGCTGTCATGGATGTGCCTTCGAGAATTTTACGGATGGCAAGATAAGCAAGCGTGATGATGCTCGTAAACATCAGGAAGATACCTGTGCCACCGAACAACCGGATGGGTTTATTCCCGTAACTCAATAAGAACTTCACCGTGAAGAGATCGAGCACCACCTTCATCGTGCGTTCCAAACCGTATTTGGCTTTTCCATGCAGGCGCGGATGATGATGCACGGGAAGTTCTGCGATGCGCGCACCCACCGAATGGGCAAAGACTGGAATGAAGCGATGAGTCTCACCGTACAGATGGAATTCTTCCAACACTTCGCGGCGATAAGCTTTGAGTGTACAGCCGTAATCATGCAGGTGCACACCGGTCACCCATGAGATCAAGCCGTTGGCAATGACCGAAGGCAGCCAGCGCGTGATATTGTCTTTGCGTTCCTTGCGCCATCCGCTGACCACATCGTAGCCTTCATCCAATTTGGTCAACAGCATCGGGATGTCGGCAGGATCGTTCTGCAGGTCGGCATCCAGCAAAATGATGACTTCTCCCTGGGCGTGATCGATCCCGCCCGCGATGGCCGCCGTCTGTCCGAAGTTGCGGCGGAAGACGACCACGCGTACATGCCTGTCTTTTTCGGCCAATCCGCGCAGCACTTCCAGGCTTCCATCCTTGCTTCCATCATCAACGAAGATGATCTCCCAGGTTTTCTTCAATGGCTTCATAGCCCGCAGCACCTCATCGAAAAGCAGGGGCAGGTTCTCTTCTTCGTTATAGACCGGGACAACCAGGGAAAGATAAGGCACAAGGTCTCCTAAGAAAATGTTTTGAAATTTTCTTTAACCCGAGCACGGGATAAGAGCAAATATCGCCCTGAGCGGAGTGCAACAAAGTCGAAGGGCAAACTTGGAACAAAAATCTGCGCTTCGACTTCGGTCTTCGCTTATGCCCAGACCTCCGCTCAGCGAGATGAGAATGTTCGTTTGCTTATCCCGAACTGATATTACTTTAGCCATCAGTAAACACAAAATAATCACAAGAACATTGACCAGGAAATCTGTGTTCATCTGTGTTTATCATCAGCTATTTCCAAAAACTTTCTAATTACGAGCCAGAGACTTCAGGCGTTCCATATCGGCATCGACCATCGTTTGCGCCAGTTGTCGGAAGTTCATCGTTGGCTCCCAGCCAAGCATTTTTCCAGCCTTGTGCGGGTCAGACACCAGCTCATCCACCTCCGCCGGGCGATAAAACAACGGGTCCTGGACGACATATTGATTGTAATCCAGTCCAACGTAGCTGAAAGCCAGCTCGCAAAATTCGCGCACTGCATGAGTCTCACCGGTGCCAACCACATAGTTATCGGGTTGATCCTGTTGCAGCATCAACCACATCGCCTGGACATAGTCTCCGGCATAGCCCCAGTCGCGGCGCGACTCCAAATTGCCGAGGCGCAGTTCCTTGCTTAAACCCAATTTGATGCGCGCCACGCCGTCCGAAATCTTGCGCGTTACGAACTCGAGTCCGCGGCGCGGGCTTTCGTGATTGAACAAGATTCCCGAAACCGCGAACAAATTGAACGATTCGTGGTAATTGACCGTAATCCAATGCGCATATACTTTTGCCGCGCCATACGGACTGCGCGGATAAAAAGGCGTGGTTTCCTTTTGCGGAACCTCGAGCACTTTTCCAAACATTTCACTGGACGAGGCCTGGTAAAACCGAATCTTGGGATTGACAAAGCGGATTGCTTCGAGCAGACGCGTGACGCCCAGCGCGGTCACATCACCGGTCAGCACCGGCTGATTCCATGAGGTCGGCACGAACGATTGCGCGGCAAGATTGTAAATCTCCGTCGGCTTGTATTCCTCCAGCATCGAAAGCAATGAACCTTGATCGGTCAGATCGCCTTGGATGACGGTAATATCATCCAGCAGATGCTGAATCCGCTCGTAAGTCACGGTGCTGGCACGGCGTGCCATGCCGATGACGCGATAACCTTTTGAAAGTAATAACTCGGCAAGATATGAACCGTCTTGTCCGGTAATTCCTGTGATGAGGGCAGTAGGCATTTAACTCTTCTTTCGGATAATTCAAAATTCAGGTACTGAATTATAAGCCGACTTACGAACGCGTCAAGCCGGACCTGGAAGCGGCGCGGCGGTCCCAGAGCCATCCCCCGCCGAGAATCAAAACCGCGACCAGCACGATCAAGCCGATCATCAGGAAGAACGGGATTTGTCCGCCCAAATGATAATAGCGGCTGGCGTACCATTGCAGGAAGATCAACACCGCTAACGCTTCGACTGCGGCGATGCGCGGCAGCCATGCATCGCGATGCTCGCGCCACCAAATCCAGGCATAACCGGCGGCCAATGCTTCAAAGCCAAAGAGAATCAGCCGATACCGCGGATTATCCCATTGATCGCCTCCGCCGCGCATCGAGCAGATCAAGATCCAAAGCCATGAGACGGCGGAAATCCACAGCCAGACGCGGCGCTCCGCGCCGCGCGGCGTGCGCCAGGCCGCGATGGGACTATAGATCATCAACGGCAGAATCAGATACCAGCCAACCGCCCGAAAAATTCCGATGACGCGCCATGTCAACGTGGATGGATCGGTAAAGGCAGCAGGCAGAACCGGCTGCAAGACGCCGTAGACAATTGTAAACAAATATTGTTCGCTGGTGTTCATTTTCCTGAACAGCGATTGAATCCATCCCGAACCGCGTTCGAGGCGATATGTATCCCATTTGGCGGAGGCGCGGAACCAATTCAGAATCACGCCGACCGGAGATGCCGCACCGAAATCGTTATTGCGATTCAAAGCCGAGGCAAGGACAAATAATGCAAGAATAAAAACCACAGCGATGATAACCAGCGCCTGCCACGGAATGCGCTTATATTCGCCGCGCAGATAAACCCAACCAGCGAAGATGGCTAATGTTGCCAATGCAATTGCAGGTGAAACCATCAACATTCCAACGAAGCCAATCGCCATCCAAATCCAGGCGCTTCGACTGCGTGCTTCGACACTCACTTCGTTCGCAGCACTCCGCTCAGCGCGATACAACCAATCCGCGAAGCCCCACAGCGACATGGCAATAAAAGTCAACAGGAATGGCTCGCGCATTTGCGCGCCGCCGACCAGAATCGATTCGGGATAGAGAACAAAAAGCCATGAGGAAACAAGCGCCACTCGACCGTTAAAGAGTAGACGCGTCGCTTTATAAAGGAAGGGAACTCCGAGAGCGGCGAACAACGATGCCAGCAGAATGATCAGCAAGGGACGATGTGCATCCGGCGAAAGATAACGATACGTGAACGCGCTGAACGCCAGCAATCCGCCATATTGATCGGAGTAATAGCTTTTATCGAACGCTGACCACAACGGCTTGCAGGAACTCGCCAACCCCCAGGCTTGATCATCGCGGCGATGTGCATCAGTGAAGACATAACCGGCTTTGTCATCGGGAGTATTGTGCCCATTGATGGGCAGGGCAATGTAAACCGCAACGCCCGCCGCCAGCCGAAGCAGGAGCCCCAGCCCGATCATCCATGCTAGTGTACGCGTTGTGCGTAGGACTGAGCCTGTCGAAGACCGAAGCTCAACACTTGCCCACCTCCACGCCGCGGCCAACGCGATCAACCCGACGATGAACAGCGCCGAGAATCCCAGCCAGCCGATCCACCACGCGCCGGGTTGTATAAAGGCGAGTCCCGCAGAAAGGGCGAGCGAGATTGGAAGGATAAAAATCAAATCTTTGAGATGGAGTTTCATGGTTTGCATAGCGGGCTTATTCTACACCACCTGCATTGTTGAAAGAGAAGAGATCTAAAAGACTTTCAGCACCCGGTGCGCAACCATGTGAAAGGGCTGTTGACCATTTAGCGTTCACCCATTATCGCTTGGAGCGATGGACAAAAGGAAATTCCTAATCGACGTTTTAGAGAATTGTGCTCCAAACAGAAAACAAACCCTGACGGTCTTGGAGGCCGTCAGGGTCTGCGCCACTCGCGAAACCGCGCGGGGGAACTCAAG
>JBJKOR010000667.1:0-2495 GCA_046707185.1 Anaerolineales bacterium
GCAAAGCCGATCAATCCCAGAACGGTCAGAACCGTTGCAAAACGTTCCTCGGTAAAATTAAACGTAACCCACGGAAGCCAGAACAAGGCATTATGCCCGCCGGTGCTCAACGCCGATTGAAACGGCGCAAATCCGTGCTGAAACAAAACTGTCCCCCACCACGGCGAAGAAAGTAAAACCACGCCAAGCGAAACTGACAAAGCATCCCGCAAGCCGCGCCAACTTCTGCCTTTGAAAAGCCAAATCAACGCGCAGGCCGCGGCGGTATGGACTCCGGTCTCAGGATGACTCAGGATCGCACCCGCACCGAAAATGGCGCTCCACAAAATATATTTCGGTGTGCGTTGGGTGAATAAAGCCCAGGTGGAGGCACAAGTTAATAGGAGAAAGAGCAAGCCAAAGGACCGGCTGAGACCGCCGCCCATCACATACCACGAAAAGAGGCGCGGCATCAATGCATAAACCATCACCGCCAGCGAAGCCTTGGAGCGCGAATTCAACATCAGGCTTGCTATCCAATAAAAAGCAAAAATCGACAGCGTCGAAATCAGCGGCGGCAGCCAGCGAAGAACTTCAAGCGTGGAAATGCCAAGCGATGAAATCAGCCCTGCAACATAGAATGAAAGCGGCGGATACGCAAATGGGATATTTAAATTGTTATAGGAAGTAAACGCAGGAAGCAAAAAATGGTTCGCACGCAGATCGGCGATCATGACATAGAACATGCCCCCATCGTTGATCGGCAGGCCGGTTTGGATGGTCGGCCAAAACCGCACCCATGTGCCAAAGAGAACTGATAAGATGAAGAAGAGGTTGGGCCAATCCAATCGATTCCTGCGCATGAGTCCCTGCAAACGATCCAGATTGGAAAATTATACAACCGCATCAATCATGAGCGCAAGGAAGATGAACGCCAGATACATGCTCGACCAGCGGTACATCGTCCATGCCACCTTGTTGCCGGGAATCTTCCAGACACGCCAGGCAGCATAGATCAGCAGGAAGCCAAGCACGATTGCAGACACAAGATAAACGATTCCCGTGGCGCGAACAATGGGCAGCAAAAGAGTTGTCCCCACCAACACAAACGTGTAGATCAGGATTTGCAGGCGAGTCTGTTTATCACCCTTGACAACTGGCATCATCGGCACGCCGGCGCGCTCGTAGTCTTTTGTGCGGACGATGGCCAACGCCCAAAAATGCGGCGGCGTCCACATGAAGATGATCAGGAACAGAATCCACGCCGCGAGGCTAAGATGACCCGTTGCGGCAGCCCAGCCCACCATCGGCGGAATTGCGCCCGCCCCGCCGCCGATGACGATGTTTTGAACCGTCGCTTTTTTCAACCACAGGCTGTAGAACAACACATAATAGAAAATTCCGGCCAGCGAAAGCAGCGCCGCGGTCAAATTGACGAAGCCGGCAAGAATGTAATAACTCGAAAGGCACAAAGCCAACCCGAACGACAGGCCTTCAGCGGCGTTCATCCTTCCCGACGCCAGCGGGCGCTTGGAGGTTCTTTGCATATTCTTATCGAGTTCGCGATCGATATATTGATTCAAGGCCGAGGAACCGCCCGCCGCCAATGCGCCGCCCAGCAGTGTCCAAAAAGCAAGCGAAGGCGAAGGCCAGGCCTTTCCGCCCATTACCAATCCGCCAAAGGTAGTCACCAATAACAGCGCGACAATCACCGGCTTGCCAAGGATAAAGAAATCATTGGCGCGCTGGCGAAGATCCAACTTGGGGAATTGTTTTCCATCCCGCACGGTCAGGCCGGATATCACGGCCAGGGCAAGCAAAGAAATCCAAAGCGAAACAGCTGTCAACGCGTGGAGAACCACGAGATGAACCGGAAAATCTTTCGCCACTTGGACCGCGCCCACAAATGCCTGTCCGAAAAACAAAACCGTGGTTACGGTAGTTAAGGGCAACAAGATAGAATCATCGCGTTGCTCACGCCAGGCCTTTAGAAACAACCAAACTATGAAAAGCGAAGAGAAAACGGCCAGGGAAATATGAAGCACCTTAAGCCAGCCCAACGGCGTTGCCGGAATACAAAACGGTCCGTCGGAACAAGCCAGCGCGGCACCGGTCAGGAAAACCACGCGGCCGGCAATGGTCAGCAAAAGAACGAAGAATATCGTCGCCCAGATCAAGCGGGTAAACGAAGAAGAAAAACTGTATTTCATGGTCGCCTTCTCAACTCCTTACGCCACAAAAAATAACCATACCCAACAACAAACAGAACGGCAAACAAATTCCACTGGAAGACATAATTTAAATTTGTCACGCCGTTGGAAAGATTCAAAGGTTCCAGAATCGGAAGCGGTAAATCGGTTTGATTCGGCTGGGGAGTCAGTTCGATATAAACGGGCAAAATCGGATAAGGGATTTGCTGACCGATGCGATTCAGGTTTACATAGACCCAAAAATCGAGACGCGTTTGATTCGGCGTCAGGGTCGGATCGGCATCGGAACCGGGGGTGGGATTCGTC
>JBJKOR010000668.1:0-5478 GCA_046707185.1 Anaerolineales bacterium
TCGGGAAATTCTTCGCGCTCTTTGCAGCCTCGGCGCTGAAAAAGTTTTTTCAGCAGCGGCGCATGTTATACTTTCGTTTACGGAGATCACACATTGACAACAGAAAACAAAACAATAAGCGCGTGGCAAACCTGGGGACTGGCAATTCGTCCGAAGACGCTGCCAGCCGCGGCGTCCGGCGTGGTGATGGGCAGCGCTCTGGCTTGGATGGATCACTCGTTTCGGATTCTTCCCGCACTCGCCGCGTTATGTGTGGCGCTTCTTTTGCAGATCGGCAGTAATGTTGCCAATGATGTCTATGACTTCGAGCGCGGTGCGGACACGTCTGAACGTCACGGCCCCTTGCGCGTCACACAAGCCGGACTACTGACTCCCATACAAATGAAGCGCGGCATGTGGGTCATTTTTGGACTCTCCGCCTTGTTCGGTCTTTATCTTGCAATCTTGCACGGCTGGCTGGTCATTGTGTTAGGCGCGGCGGCGATTATCTCGGCTATTGCCTACACGGGCGGCCCGTTTCCATTGGGCTATTATGGGCTTGGCGATTTGTTTGTCTTTGTCTTCTTCGGCGTGATGTGCGTTGCCGGAACGTATTATGTACAAGCCGGTTCGGTCAGCAGCGCGGCGTGGTGGATGTCGATTCCGATTGGCTTGATGGTGACCGATATTCTCATCGTCAATAATTTGCGCGACCTCGAGAATGACCGGGCGGCTCACAAGCGCACAGTAGCCGTCATGATCGGCGAGCATGAAACACAAATTCAATATGTTGCCTTCATGACAATTTCTTTTTTGCTGGTGCCCATTCTGATCTGGCGCGGCACATTACCCGCGCTTACGATCCTGGCCTGGCTTTCGCTGCCGCTGGCGTGGAAGTCCACGCAGACTGTTCTGACGCAACACGGCCGCCCTCTGAATGCCGCACTTGCTTCTACAGGACAAACCGCGCTCGCCTTCAGTCTTTTATTTTTTATCGGGATTCTTTTATAAACCAATCAGAAAAACAAGATCGTTGACATTGGTTCCGGTATAACCACATTTGATCAAATCATTCAGCGGATCGAAGAAGTTATACGCGTCGTTCCTCGACAAATAATCGGATGCGAACATCCCAAGCTGTTCCGCCCGCTGACGCGTCTCACCGTTAACGGCCGCGCCCCCCGCGTCGGTTGGACCATCGTCGCCATCGGTGGCAAGCGAAACGAGCAAAACATTTTCCACGCTGCTTAATTCATCCACCGCCGATAACGCCAATTCCTGATTTCGTCCGCCTTTGCCTTCAAAGCCATCGCGCTGAGCGGAGGTCGAGTAGCCGCGTCCTTCGGCGTATCGAGACCGAAGTCGAAGGGTGACCGTCGTTTCTCCGCCAGCGATTAGACAAAATGGTTTGTCCCTCTTTGCTCGTTCTTCTTTTAGCTTTTTAGCAAATTTCAAACCAACTTCCCTTGCTTCACCCTTGACCTGCAATTCCAAAATCTCGGAATCAAATCCTTCCGCAACGGCCTGGCTTTGCGCGGCTTGCGCGGCAACGTGAATATCACCAACGATAAAGTTTTGTACGCGCTCGCCAAGCGACGGATGGACCGTCAAGCCGGATGCAATTGTTTCCAGCGAATTGCCGATCACATCCGAAAGAATCAAGCTGACGACTTTCGCCTTGGTGGCACGCGCCAATCCCCCGCCCTTGATACGATCCATTTGTCGGCGCAGGACGTTAATTTCGTTAATCGTCGCGCCGCTGGCTAACAGTTCCGCCGTCCGCGCCTGAATATCTTTCAAGGTAATTCCTGCGCGCGGCGCCGTAACTAATGCCGAGCCTCCGCCAGAGATCAAGCAAATCAACAGGTCATCTTCATTGAGCTTTGATACAAAATCCAGCGCGGCTCGTCCCGCCGCCAGGCTGCGTTCATCGGGGATGGGATGGGAGCTTTCCATAATACTCAATCGCCCTGAGCGGAGCGAGCCGCTTGTTGACGAGCGCAGTCGAAGGGCACGTTTAGTGATAATCAAGGCTTCAATATAATCATCAAAGAAAGCCGCCGCGGCTTGAGTCATGGCTTCGGAGGCTTTGCCAATTCCCAGTAAGAACACCCGATTATGTTTTTGTAATTCCGCCTTTTGCAGATAATCCAAAACGAGTTTACCTGGCTCGACGGCGTTAATTGCCGCGGCGAGGATACGCATCAGACGCTCGTCGTGCAAACTGTATGTGATGAAGCGATCTGCTTTCATGCTTGCAGTATACTTTGAGTATGTCAAAACCCAAAGTATTTGTTACCCGTTCGATACCCGCAAAAGGCCTGGATTTGATCCGTGAATTTTGCGATGCCGATGTTTGGCCCGGTGAACTTCCACCGCCACACGATGAGCTTATTCGCCGCGTCCGTGATGTTGATGGTTTGGTTTCCTTGCTGACCGACCCAATCGATGCGGCAGCGATGGACGCCGCCCCACATTTGAAAGTCATCAGCAACATGGCAGTCGGCGTGGACAATGTGGATGTCGCGGCCGCGACCGCGCGCAAACTTCCGGTAGGTCATACGCCCGGTGTGCTTACCGATGCCACCGCTGATCTGGCCTTTGCTTTGTTGCTGGCCGCGGCGCGGCGCGTGGTGGAAGGCGAGAAATTTATACGTTCCGGAAAATGGGTCACGTGGGATCCGCAACTTCTGCTCGGTGCGGATTTGGTCGGTGCGACGTTGGGAATTATCGGCTTCGGACGAATCGGTCAAGCGGTTGCCAAACGCGCCCAAGGATTTGACCTGCGCGTGATTTATTATGGCCCGACAGCTCAACCTGCTTTTGGCGCATCACCCGTCGACCTCGATACGCTACTGCACGAATCAGATTTTGTCTCGCTGCATGTTCCTTTGACACCCACGACGCGGCATTTGGTGAATGCGGAGTTCTTATCGAAGATGAAGCCAACTGCCATTTTGGTCAACACAGCACGCGGCGGCGTAGTGGATCAATCGGCTCTTTACGATGCGTTGAAATCAAAACGAATCTCAGCGGCAGCGTTGGACGTAACGGATCCGGAGCCGTTGCCAATGGATAGCCCCCTATTGGAATTGGATAATTGTTTGATTATTCCTCATTTAGGAAGCGCCAGCAACTATAGCCGCAGCATGATCTCGTATCTCGCCGCGCAGAATTTGATCGCGGGTTTGAAAGGTGAACGATTGCCAAATTGCGTCAATCCGGAAGTCTATAAGTCTGGAAAGTCTTAAAGGTCTGACAAGTCCTACAAGTCATCTTGAGATTCGACAGCGTAAGGAGCGCTATCTTCGCGAACGGATTGTTTTTTGGATTTGGCAAGATAGCTGATGAAGGCATTCACTTGGCGTTCGGTTTCATTTGCCTTTTTATAAGTCTCATCGAATTGCTCTTGTAATATGTACTTTATATCCAACGCAATGTAAAGTTGCGATTGCGTTTCTGAAATTGATCGCCGCGAGTAGGCGAGAAAACGAATAAATTCCGCATCAGACCCAGAGCCAAATCCTTCGGCGATGTTGCTCATCACAGAAACTGCCGCACGACGGATTTGATCGCGTAAGCCAAAATCTTTTTGAAATGCTCCTGCATTGGTAATTTCATAAACCATTTTTACCAATTCGCGTGCCGATTGCCACGATCTCAATTCTTCAAATTTTTGAATTGTTGTCATGTTATTCCTCTCTCTTAAAAAATGAACAAGTCTTACGGTAAAGTATACTGCCTAAACCCGTAAGACTTGTTTCACTTTCCAAACCTGCAAGACTTTTGAGACTTGTAAGACCCTTCAGACCTTCTGTGCAAACGTATCAATTAGCAATTTGAAATTTCCGCCAACGGGATAAAGGATGGGACAAGTGCAGCCGCGCTTGCGATATTCGTTCACTTTTGTGCGCGCTTCTTCCGGTGTGCCGGAAGCCGTAATGCGATCAACTAATTCATCAGGCACAAGATGTTTGGCTTTATTGATCTGTTCCTTTGTGGCGGGCCAGCCAAGCAGGGACTGAATTTCATGGATGACTTCCCTCGAAACGCCGGAAGCTTTCGCAATATGCGGCTGCTGCGCCAAATATTGGCAAAGCAATTCTTTGGTATATTCGATGGCTTTATCGTGACTCTCATCCACTGAGCAGACAATCAATTGTGGGCGATCAAAATCTTCCAACTTGCGTCCCGATTTCTTCAAGCCTTTATCGAGCAACTCCAAAGCCTTATCGTTGTATTCCGGTGGGACACAATTATTCATCACCGCGCCATCTGCGATTTCGCCGGTAAGTTCCATCATCTGGTCGCCGGTCGCGCCGATCATGATCGGGATGTGACGCGGCTCGCGCCGTCCGTGAACAACATCCAATTCGATTCCTTCTACGTGATGAAACTCGCCATGAAATGTTACGCGTTCCATATTCAAAAGCCGGCGCATCACATCCACAGTTTCGCGCATGGCAAGTGTAGCTTTTGTTCGTTTGATTCCAACATTGCTTGCCAGCGGATCCCACCAAGCCCCAATGCCACAGATAATGCGGTCGGGCGCGAGATCGTCCAAAGTCAGGAAGGTGGCGGCGAGCAGGCCGATGTTGCGCGTCCAGTTGTTGATCACGCCCGAGCCGACTTTGATCCGGTTCGTGACCGCGGCGTAGGCAGCCATCGGGACAATGGCATCGCGCACCAACCGAGACTCTGCCTGCCAAACCGCTTCAAATCCGTGATCCTCCGCATACCGGGCATAATCCAACCCGTCCCGAAGATCGTGAGAATCCTGCAAATATAAGGCTACTCGTTCCACTGTTGAACTCCTCTTTTGGTTTTTGTATACATACGTATTCGGATATGAATGCTCATTATACTCGCATAGTTTATCTTGGAATGAGTATTGTCTGGATTATTCATGAGCATAGTCAATAGAACGAGAATCGGATTGGCCTTATACTGATAAAGTAATTGGAAGTCTTATACAAAGGAATTCAATATGAAGATAGAAAAGACCAAATTAAAATCCAAAGGTTCGCAGGATATAAAGAATTGCCGCGTCTCGGACGTCGAACTGAACGGCTTTGCCGAATGCCAGATGGAAGGTCCGAACAAGTGTCCATACGCAATGGCGTTTGGATATGGTTTTTTATGCCAGCATCCGCGCTTGGATGAAATCCTTGTACAGACCAAGCAACAACAAGCTGCAGCAGTTTGAAACAGGATATTTCCACGGCAAGCTTAGACTTGTCATGGATTCTCAAAAATAAATGCTGTCCTCGATGATCGAGGACAGCATTTTCGTTTTTGGTTAAAGTATGCCGATTACAATCTTTTCCATACTTTCGGAGCAAGTTCGCGTGAATGCGCGGCAATCTGTTCTTCATCGAGAACCAGAATCTTTTTGTTCTGCATGAGTATCTTGCCTTTGCAGACAGTCGTATCCACAGTTGCATCCACCAAGCCGAAGATGAGATGCCCGAGGAAGTTGGCATCCCTGATCGGCGTAGG
>JBJKOR010000669.1:0-2408 GCA_046707185.1 Anaerolineales bacterium
AACAACAATGGTGAGCAGGAGGAGTCTTTCTGACTTAGCAAATATTCTTCCGCCGCAATTTTCGTTTCAGCGTATAACGATTGTGGCGTGAGCGGCGATTCTTCGGTCACAGGTCTGCCATCAGGAGAAAAGCCGTAGTTGCTATAGGTCGATGCAAACACGAATCGCTCCGCACCCAAATCGGACGCCTGCTCGAAAACTGTTTTCGTCGCCTCGACGTTGTACTTCCACGCTACCTGCCTGCCAACAGCCTGGCACGCCGGGAAGCCCACGATTGCCGCAAGGTGAACAACTGCATCAGGGTTGGGCCACTTGTCGGTCAGATTATGGTCGCGGACCACATCCTTGATCTTATGCGGTTCGGTCACATCCGCTTTGACAAAATGAAAGTTTGGATGGTGTAGAAATCCAAGCAGCGACTCGCCGCCAAATAAAAGATCGTCGACGACGGTCACGCGATAATTGGCGCGCAACAGCTCCGAGGTCAGGAGTGAGCCGATATATCCGGCACCGCCGGTGATCAAGACATGACGTTCAGTCTTCATTTGTTTTCTCCTAAGTTCAAAAAAACTTTATATCCTTTAATCTCAAGCGCAGGTACATTTTTATCCGGTACAACGGCAATGCCTTGTTCGAGACAGGAAAGGCGGCATATATCTGCGAGATCGCCGTTACCGAGAATGCGCACTCTGTTGAAACCAGCCGCACGAACGGCACTTAAATGTTTTTTGACCCGAGCGCGCGTCTTGCGATAGACATTCAACGAATGTTCGATGTAATCCACAGTAAGGCGGGCGCGCAGGGCAATGCCTTCCGGCGTGATGATATAGCGCAGCTTTTTACGCTCGGCGCGTTGGACCTTGACGTAGCCTTTGGCAATTAACCGTTTGAGATGCCAGTTGACGGTTCCCACGGCGACGCCCAAGCGCGTCGCCAGCGCAGCCTGGTTCACATCCGGGTCAAGTTCCACTTGTTCCAATAATGAAAGTTCTCGGGCGGTGTCGTTAGCGGTTTCCATGCGCAGCACTTCGTAATCCAAAATTCAGTACCTGAATTATAACACGGTGCAAAAATTGGCGGGCGATGAGTTTGGGACTATTTGCAATTCGTAATATCGATTAAAACGCGGAAATCCGAAAGCTCGCCCGTGGCGCGATTCATTTTTTCCATGCGATTCATCACGTGTGCACAGGAAGGATATAAAGCCTGCTGGCTGTTCAGAGAAAGGTGATCCCAATAGCGTTTGTCAAGGTAAATGTAACCAAAGCCCAATTTGCGAAGGGCATAAGGATCGGGGTTCTTTAGATAGGATGAAAATTGAGGAAGAGAAATCCCATTATAAAAAGAGTCGATGGAAATGCGGCCGAACAGCGTTTGTCCGCGGTAGCCCGTCGAATCGAAAAGCATTAGATCCGGATCTAGTTTGTTCCAATAAGCTTGACTCATGCGAGTATCCATGCTGGTGATGAACGAGGCAACTTGCGGTGCAAAGATGGCTGTGCACTGATAACCAAACAGGGCAACTCCACCCAAGACTGTGATGGCGTAGCCAAAGGCGGTAAATGTCTTCAGCCCAATCGAGGCGCGCCGGACAAAATCCCAAATGGGCTGGATGGACAAGAGCAGCCACAAGATCAACCCCGCTTCGGTCACGCGGGTAATATCTCTGGCTGCCTCATAGTTGATAAACAGAGGAATTGTTATTCCAAAGAAAGATGCGATTCCCATACCAAGAATCACAATCCGGTTGTGCTTTATATCATTACGCAGCCGGGATATTACAACCAGTGACAAAAGCAGGATTGGTCCGCATTCTGCCAGAATGACAATCAATTGTCTCCAATCCGTAAGGGAGAGGCTGCCCATATGGCTATCGAAAAATGAAGGCGGCCATCGGAGCGAGAAACTCCCGGACGAACTGGCTCCCACACCTTGCGCCCCTCCCAAATGGCTTCGAACAAGCTCTGTGATGACTCCACCCTGAACAAGACTGATCAATGTTGCAACAATACCGATCGCGATAAGTTGTCCCCAAAAGGAGGCTGTGATTTGCTGGAATGATATTCGATGGAGCACAAGTAGAAGAAGGATGCCAAGCACGATGCCCAAAGCAATCAAGACAAATAAATGTTCAGCGCTCAAAGCCAGAGAGAGAAACGCGGCACCCATGAGCACGAGGCCGCTCCACTTAAGTCTGAGGCGGCCAGCAAGCATTAGAATTAGGATGAGAGCCAATAGAGGCAGTGAAGCGGCGCCGCCCCAATCGAATGTTAATGGATTTAAAATCCCATTGGCAAAGGCATAAGGGATCGGGATGGGCGGGCTGCCGTCGATTACCCACGGGCGGGAGATTGCCTGGGCGAGCGTACTTCCGGTGTCGAGAGACGAACCGATTAGGTGAACATTGG
>JBJKOR010000670.1:0-1252 GCA_046707185.1 Anaerolineales bacterium
GCGAATAGTATCGATTATGGGCGCAAATTCCGATGTACCAAATACAGATGTTGCCCCTTGGTAAATCATGTTCACGCGCTCCGCACCAATTACAGTTTCTGTAAACGGATTATCTAGAGGGCGCAGAAACTTCCCATTTTTATTGATCTCTGAAGAAATGAATAAGGAATTCGAAAACTCTACAAAGCGCCCGCATTTACAACCTGGCTTACAATCTGGCCCACACGCTCGTTCGATTCCTCTATCAAAGAAAAGTTCAGTGTTGGGACCGCATTTTTTAGGAGCATCGGTATTATCGATACCTTTGCCTTGCATCCAATAATTGTTGTCGGATCCTAAACCTACTAGATGTTTTGCTGGAAGCCCTATATTAAGCCATGCGTCGCGGGTGATTGTATCCTCTGGTAATGACTCGTTTACTACATTACCGCCCTTGAAATATGTAGCCCAAATATGATCTTTCTCAAGATTGAGAATTGATGTTGCGAGCGTCCACATTTTTCTGACGGTTCCCGCTTTTCCGTTGGGACCAAAAACAAACGCTCCTGGCATCTCAAATAGACTCAGATGTATATCGTCTGTTCCTACTTTTTCGAGATCAAAATGCCGGAAGCATTCCTGTACAAGCACATATTGATTTCCATCGCGGTTTGGTGATCTTGCTAGTGAATTTTCCACCTGAACCAGCCCAGCACTCATTACAAAGGACATGGGAATTGACGGATCCATCATTGGCGCACTAGGCAATGATTGATATCCCATTTCCTGTTCACTATTCTCTACTCTCTGAACCCTACTTTGCGAATTCTGTTGCACGAGTCTCCCGAATCACCGTGACCTTGATCTGTCCCGGATATTGCATCGTCTCTTCGATCTTTTTGGCAACATCACGCGCCAGGCGAGCGGAGGCAAGATCATCGATGTTTTCCGGCTTGACGATGATGCGGACTTCGCGTCCGGCCTGGATGGCGAAGGCTTGCTGTACGCCTTCGAAGGATTGCGACAACTCTTCCAGCGTGCGGATGCGTTTGATATAGGCTTCCAAGTCTTCACGCCGTGCGCCCGGACGAGCGCCGGAGATGGCATCCGCGGCTTCGGCGATGACCGCTTCAATGGTCAGTTGATCCACTTCGTGATGATGCGACTCGATGGCATTCACCACAATCGAGTTGACGCCGTAGCGTCGGCAAAATTCCGCACCGAGTTTGGCGTGTGTGCCTTCCTGGTTGTGATCCATTGCCTTGCCGATATC
>JBJKOR010000671.1:0-2532 GCA_046707185.1 Anaerolineales bacterium
ATATTGAGCGCTTCCCCAGCGAATATAAGCGATTTGATCATCTATTCCGAAAGTGTTAATCTAAATACCTCTGAATCGGCGAATATGGTGAAAACCCTTGATTTACAAACCGGTGCAGAAAAGAAAATCCTCGAAGGTGGCTGGAATGTTTCTTTCTCACCGGATGATCAAAAGATCGCCTACTTAAACGATGATGATAATGGAATTTACGTTGCAAATGCGGATGGGACCGGATCAAGGCGTTTGGCATCCTTAACGATGCCCTGTTCACTGGATAGTGGTTCCATTGCATCGCCAAATCCTCTCTGGTCACCGGATGGAAAGTGGTTGGTGTATCATAAATACACTGATAATTGCAAATCTTCTCCCGACTTTTCTATCTACAAAGTGAACGTGGACAGCGGGGTTGAGCAAAAGATCACGGATATGGGGCTTTATCCGGTTTGGATAAAGTAGCCACCTTGACATTAAGGATTATCTATAGAACCAACATGATCCAAATCTTAGAAAAATCCTGGCGTTTCATCTCCATCTTGTTGGTACTCGTCTTGGTTTCGGCGCTCTCGTTCATGCCATCCAATGCAGGTGCATTCTCAATCATTATGCTTGTCTTGAGCATCGGTATGGCAACTGTGTTCATCGTTCGCCGGCAACTGCAAGCCTATCACGCAGGCGAGATCAATCGCGCTGGGTTGATTCGCAACATCGTGGTTGAAATCATCGGCCTCCTGCTCACGATTATGCTGGCGGCTTTGATCGTCAGAAGTGTGGCTGAGACGATGAATCCATCGTCAGACTGGATGGGAACCATCATTGCCGTTGCTTTATCCATCTTGATTGGCATGGTCATTGGCTGGCTGGTCAAAGTGACGTGGGGAAGGTTGGCGGCAGAATAATCATCGTTGCCAGTGCAGTAACAAATACAGTTAAGAGCGTTGTGAATGGAGTCAGCACAGCAGTCAGGAGTGCTGCCAGGGCGGTAACGAATACGGGTAAGAGTGTTGCCCATACCGCACAGAACGCATGGAATGCCGTGACCAGTTGGTTCAAATAATAAAGCTGGCGGCTGTTATGTTTTATGATAGGATGAGGCACACATGGAAAATATCGATAAACTACCCAGCATTTTTTATTTTTCCAAGTGCATCGATTCCTTGGAAGCTTTCCTCTCTGTTTCGCCATAAGGAACAATCATTATGAAGAAATCCTGCCTCACAATCGGAGTTGTGTTATCCATAGTGGCAGTTATTGTCATTGTAGGTTGTATTATCATGTTGCCCACGATTACGTTGCTTGCACAAGACGCGACAAGAGAAAACATTGTGTCATCAATTGATGAAATGGATTACAGCATGGATTCGCAAACCATCCTTCAATCGCTGGCAGAGGGGAAAACCGATGTATTCATCGAAGAGACGGGAACTCCAAACATGACACCTGTCAAGCTCCCACCAGTTCAATGGAAACAAGCAGATTATTTGAAAGTCGCGGACGCATTTTCCAAAGCGATTTTCCACGAATCGTTAGATGGCTGGAAAGTCAAGGATGATATTCTCTTTTCACTGGATTGTAAGGATGCATCCTTTGGACCACAATATGCGCACTTCACGTTTTTTAAGACTATAACTAGTGATCAGAATACTTCTCGCATAGAACGCTCTATTGATATTGATCCGCAAGAAAATCAAGTAAGTTGGGATGGAGCAACTTATAGCCCGGACACTGGGGGAGCAAATTCTATTGATTTGTCGCAGGTCAAGTTTTCTGTGGAGCAAGCTCTTCGCATTGCCGAGGCAAACGGAGGAGAAAAGTTTCGGTTGAGCGTAAATAACAATTGTGGAATTCGTATTATTGATTATTGGCGAAACATGTTTCAAGCTACGTTTGGCGGAAACGATTGGAATGTGTATTACAATGGCGAGCCTAACGGACATTTCATAATAGATGTAAATCAACAAACTGGGAAGTATCAAATCATCTATCCAAAATCGAAATAATTTTCATGCTGAAATGGCCGCAGAAGATGATCATGTTCAAAATACTTGAAAAACATCGGTCGCTCAGATTTATCCTGCTATTGTTCATTTTGCTTGCCGTAATATTCTTCATGCCAAGTGTCGCAGCTGCGCTCTCGATTGCCGCGCTTATTCTTAGCTTCGTCATGGCAATCCTGTTTATCGTTCGCAGGCAATTGCAGGCCTATCGCGCGAAGAATGTCTCTCGCGCTGGCATGTTTCGCAACATCGTGGTTGAAATCATCGGCCTCCTGCTCACGATTATGCTGGCGGCTTTGATCGTCAGAAGTGTGGCTGAGACGATGAATCTATCATCAGGGTGGACAGCAATTGCGATTGCTATTGCTTTATCCATTTTGATTGGCATGGTCATCGGCTGGCTGGTCAAGGTGACGTGGGGAAGATTGGCGGCAGTAAAGGGCGAATAAAAAGTGCCGCATCTCGCCCCGACGCGCGCGCAAGTGTTCATTCTTGCTACGCCTCCACCTGCGCCAATCCCCGTGACGGGCGTTCCTGC
>JBJKOR010000672.1:0-1205 GCA_046707185.1 Anaerolineales bacterium
CCTTCCAACACGTGAGCGTTGATCTCCATTTCGCCAAGCACGTGCATCAGATAGAACCGCCGCTCGCAATATTCGAGTTGGTTCAACATGGAGATGGGAAGATAGTCAATTTCTGTCATAGGTCAAAATGGTATAATGTCCAATGAGGTGCAAGGTGGTTACCACAAAAATCGGTTCTAACTACACCATAAAGATCCCGGAAAATTTCCGCGCCAACCTGCAAATTGGTCAGAAAGTGGCAGTGAGTGTGGATGCACAGGGGCGGTTAATCCTGACGCCCATGGAGCAGGCGCGCGCCATATTGGATGAGACGTTTGGCGTTTGGGCAAAACGAACCGACATTCCAAAAAGTGGGATTCGATACATGGATCGAATCCGCCGCGGACGCCGCCTAAAGGATTTGGGACTCCGTAAAGCATGAAGCTGATCGATACAGATATTGCCATCGATCATTTTCACGGCAACAAGTTTGCGCGGGCCTTGTTCACGGACATCCTTGAATCCGGCGATGGGCTTTACATCTCGGTGGTTACTCTCACCGAATTGCTGGCTGGGATGCGCTCGGATGAAGAAGAATTTACCGAAAAGCTGCTGAGTTTGTTTACAGTTATAGATGTGAATAACGCCATTGCTCGCTAAGCGGGAGAGTATCTGCCCCGTTACGGCCGCTCGCATCGTTTGGAATTGGGTGATGCCCTGATCGCGGCAACGGTCGCCACGCTGGACGCCGAGTTGATGACGCGCAATGTGAAACATTATCCAATGGAAGATATTCGCGTCACGGTTCCATACGAGCGCGGAAGAAGATAAGCCAGTCAGTATTTTATTCATTCAGCCTGCGCACCATTCCCATTCCTTGTGCGGTTTTGCGTCCAAGCCCAGTGTAAAAAGCAAGGTCAGCCAACACATTGATCGTTTGTCCCAGCATCGCATTTTCTTTATCCAGGCATTGAAATTCCACTTTGCCTGCGGCTCCTAATTGAGGATGGTTATGCAGGGTCAATTTCTTTTGTTCGACGCGGCGAAGGACGAGCCGCCAATTTTTTTCTGCATACTTTTCAACTGCTTCCACCATGTTTTCGCCGGTGATGGCTTTCCAGGCTGAAGCTAAATTGCCAAAGACCAATTTTGGATACGGGATGGTTTCGAAGTTTTCATTTTCCAATTTGAATGAAGTGGGTGAGCAAAGTTCCAGAACGATGGAA
>JBJKOR010000673.1:0-2656 GCA_046707185.1 Anaerolineales bacterium
GCTTCGCCGACCAGTTCCTCGTTCGTGAACGGACCGTAGACTTCCGCTGTATCGAAGAAGGTGATGCCGCACTCGACGGCTTTACGCAGGAACGCGATCATCTCCTGTTTATCGGTTGGCTTGTCGCCGAAGCTCATGCGCATACAACCCAGCCCCATGGCTGAGACTTCCAGGCCGCTTTTTCCAAGTTGACGTTTTTCCATTTTTAATCTCCTATCTTTTTATGAATCTTTAGTCGCTGCCCATTAATTCCTCTACCTGCATCATTTCCTGTTCTTTTTTCAACAGGGCCTTTTCATATACTTCGATTTTGTAGTTCAAACGATCCAGCGTCTTTTGCATTTCTTCCATCCGTATGGCAAGCTGTTCGCGCTGATGCATCAGGATTTCTTTTCGGGCTTCGATGGTCTCATCACCCTGCTGGACCAATTTCATGTATTCGATCAGCACCTCAACGGGAAGTCCGGCGCCGCGCATACATTTGATGAAATCGACCCGCCTGAGATCAAGCTCCGAGAAATCCCGAATGCCGCTCTCGCTGCGGTTGACAGGCGGTAGGAGCCCGACTCGCTCGTAGTAACGCAGCGTATCAGGCGAAAGACCATACTGTTCACTTACTTCGGCAATTTTCATCTGTCACCTCATACAAGAGTCTAACACTTGGAGTCGGCTCCAAGTCAAGGGTTGATTTTTGGAAACCAGAAAACGATGTGAGGTAAGATTGATAATAGGTTCTCAAAACAATCTTGTTCAAAATAGAAAGCGTGTCCACCCATGTTCAACCCAATTTCTGCATATACTATTGTGAACGGCATAAAAATTCACTACTATCGCACCAGTGGCGACAAGCCGCCGCTCGTCACGGCTCATGGGATCACCGATGATGGCATGTGCTGGAAGCCGGTAGCCGAGGTTCTTGCCGAAAACTTTGACGTTGTCATGGTCGATGCGCGCGGACACGGAAAGTCGGATGCGCCGGATGATGGGTATACTCTGCAAAATCTGGCCGTTGAGTTGGCAGGGGTAATTCAAGCATTGGGTCTGAATAAACCCGTCCTATTGGGTCATTCCATGGGGGCGATCACGATGCTTGTGGCGGCCGGTTTATATCCAGCACTGCCGCGCGCCATCTTGTTGGAAGACCCGCCGCCATTCTGGATGGTCACTAAAAAAGCTCCCCAACATCATGAGTCAGCGAACGGCCTTGCAGCTTGGATCGAAGCAATCAAGCGAAAGACAAGAGATGAATTGCTGTCCGAATGCCGGGAGCAGAATCCGGCTTGGTCTGAAGCGGAGCTGGAGCCGTGGGTCAACTCGAAGCAGCGGGCCAGTCACAAGATTGCGGCGCTGATCAATCCGCCCGATATAGCCTCGCTTGACCTGCCGAATCTTTTCAAAAAAATAACATGTCCGGTTCTGATCATCAGCGCAGAGACACAGCGCGGCGCTGCATCCAACGCAGAAGATATTGTCCAACTGAAAGAATACATCCCTCAGTTGCAAGTGGCTCACATTTCTCAAGCCGGGCACAACATTCGGCGTGAACAATTTTCCAACTATCTTGAAAGCATTCAAAATTTCTTGAAAGATCTATAAGCACTGCTTATACAAATAAACCGCTCAAAGACAGTTTCTATAACGCGATACCGATTTCATCCATGAACTTAAAAAAGTCTGGCCCGGAATAACCGCGCGGGATTGGCGGCGTCATTTCAAAAGTAGATTGCATGGTTTGCACCGACTTCGTTTCACTGCTTCTGACAATGCCATGCAGGATTTCCAAGGCGTGATACGCTAACTCTTTATTTGCCCGGTTCTTCTTGCCCTGACGCAGGGACCACGCCATTTCAGCGACTCCCAGCCCGCGATATTCCTCGCTGAACGCATGACTTTGCGGCATGATAAATGGCTCGTCATTACCCTTCAATATCACCTGAACATCCCCGCCAAAACGGTTCGGATCGGCCATGTACATGATGCCCATCGTTCCAAATAAAACGACGCTTGGCTTTTCAGGCATTGTGAAAATCGAGTTTGCATCGAACAACAAATTTCCAACTGTTCCGCCGTGGAATTGAACGGTGGCCGCCATCAGATTTTCACATTCGATCTGATAAGAGCCGCCGAAATTTTCCAGCGAATAATCTTTCCTTTGCGGGTTTCGAGTTTGGACAATTCCTGAAACTTCTTTGACAGGTCCCAATATATTCAACAACGCGGTGATGTAATAGATTCCAACATCGAAGCCAATGCCTCCGCCCGGCTTGGCCGTGAAGGGAAATGCGCGGCTGAAAAGCTCGCTGTCTCTCGTCAACGCACAATAGCACGAAGTGACTTCGCCGATTATGCCGCTATCCACTACGTAGCGGGCCGTCTGTATCGCGGAACCCAAAAACGTGTCCGGCGCGGCACCGAGATAAAGACTCTTTTGGTTGGCGACTCTGACAAGTTCAGCAGCATCCTGCAGTTCGACTGACAAAACTTTCTCTGTGTAAACGTGTTTGCCTGCTTCAAGCAACTGTTTGATTACTGAATAATGTGACACCGGTGTCGTCAGATTTAGGACGATCTCAATCGAATCGTCCGATAGAATCTCTTCCAAACTAAGCGATTTGATCCCATATTTCTGGGACGTCCTTTGTGCTTTCTCCACGTG
>JBJKOR010000674.1:0-6838 GCA_046707185.1 Anaerolineales bacterium
ACTCCCACCAGGGCCAACGCGCCGACAAGGATCAAAACGCTCGAGGCCGGGATCGCCTGCAATGCTCCTTTGATTCGCTCCAGGCTCCGCGACTGATATTTGATCTGAAAGTTTCCGACCGTACAAAACATAAGCGACTTCGCCAAACTATGATTGATCGTCTGCAGCAATCCCGCCAGGATCCCAACCGGACCACCCAACCCAAAGGACAGCACGATCAAACCGATATTCTCCATACTGGAGTACGCCAGCAGACGTTTGACATCCTGCTGAACATACATAAAAAATGCAGCGGCTGCCACTGAGAGCATCCCAAAAATCAGGAACAGAGTCTGGGTAAAAGAGGAGCCGACTGCAAGATTCGTGATGATTGCAAAGCGAAAGACCACCAACAGCGCACATGCCAGCAAGACGCCCGACAACATGGCACTCACAGGGCTGGGCGCTTCGCTGTGTGCATCGGGCAGCCAGGTGTGCATTGGAAACAGGCCAGCCTTTGTACCAAACCCAATCAAGATGAAAACAAAAGCCATTTTGATCAATGTCGGATCGAAGGTGTGCGCAACCCTGACGATCTCCGTCCACAATATCGCGTTGGAAGATACCCGCATCACATTGAAAGCATTGGAATAGACCAAAACCGTACCATACAAGCCAAAGGCCACACCCACCGTACAGATAACGATATATTTCCAGGCAGCTTCGAGAGAGGAACGAGTACCGTTGATCCCAACCAGGAAGGCTGAACCCAGCGTGGTGGCCTCCACGGCAACCCACATCATGATGATGTTATTGGCAGTCACTACCAACAGCATCGTAAAGAGGAAGAGATTGAAGAGGCCATAGTAATTACACAACTTACGGTCATCAAACTCGCCCGTGTGCAGTTCATGCGCCGTATATCCAACGGAATAGGCGCCGACTAAAAAGCCGACAATCCCTATGATGAGCAAAAAGACTGCGCCCAAGGCATCCACATGCAACCATTGGCCAAGCCCAAAAATTTCTCCAGAAGCCAGCACAGACGAAGTGATCAAGAGAGATAATCCCAGGACCAATGTTATGCTGACCAGGTGAAACAAGATAGTCACGAAACGTACCGCGCTCCCGAACCAGCGCGCTGCAAAGATCAACAAGGAAAGGCCCAACGGAATGAGCAAAAGCCAAAGCAGGTAATTTGTCCCGGTCATTTGATCATCCTTTCAGCGTCTTTAGATCTGCCGTGTCCAGCGTATGCAAGTTCTTGTAGATTTGGTTTCCAAGCACAACCATGACGATCACGCCAAACAACGCATCGGTTGCGATGCCGATTTCCACAAGTTCAGGCGCATGAAACGCGAGAAGGGCCAGGGTCAAGTGCGAACCGTTTTCCATCAAGCAGAAGCCGAGCACTTGTTTGAAAAGATTCCGTTGAGTGAGGATACATAATTCGCCAAAGAAAAAGTGCGCCATCGAAATCGCCAGTGCGGGTTTAAAAGGTCCGGCAGCAGGCAACTGAATTTGATCGACGACGATAAAAGAAATACCAATGGCAATTGCCGCCAGAAAAAAGGAAAGCGTCAGGCCAAGTGTGCTGCGCGGCTGTTCGGTATCGCCTACCTGCGAAAGCGCCGCATAAAGAATCCATGGCACTAGGACAACCTTCATAACAAAAGCACTCGCCGCCCATAAATACAGTCCTTCAGTTTTTGTCGTATAAGCCAACACAACAAAAATGCTCACGAGTACCAAAGACTGCAAACTATATAGGATTGCCGACCAACGCGGTTGTTTCATCTCGATAACCAACAATGAGGTTAGAATCAGCAAACCAGCTAAACTGTTGACCAAAGTCACACCGGACATTTCTTTCTCCTATACGTTAGCCCAACCAGAAGGCCGCAAAGTATCCCGAAACAAGCGCCAGGAAGGCAAGTACCACTAACACAAATCGAATTTGTGGCGAGAGTCCTGTAGCGGCAGCAACTTCAGCAGATGGCTCGCCGGGCACCGCAGAGCCAAATACCCAGAAGAACCAAGCAAAGGTTCCAACTGTTTCGATGACGGCAATGACCATCAGCACAAGGATGAGCGGCTGCGTCCTGGCAACTTCGAATCCACCGGTAAAAATACTGAACTTGCTGAAGAAATTATTGAAAGGCGGGACACCGGTCACTGCCAGGGTGGCAACCAAAAAGCAAATGCCTACCAGCGGCATCTTGGTCATAATCCCTTTCAAGGAGGGCAGCATCTTCGTACCGGCGGAATAACTGAGGGCGCCGGCCACCAAGAAGAAGAGGCTCTTGGCAAAGGCGTTGTTGAAGATATGGGCGACGGCACCGTTGAAGGCCATGGTCGAGCCGAAGATTGAAACAGACAAAGCCAGAAAAACATAAGAAAGCTGTGTAATGGTCGAATAAGCGAGCAGCCGCTTCAAATCCTTCTGCGGGAAATACATGAAGAAGCCATATAACATGGTGATAACCGCCATCACAGATCCAACGATTCCAACCACTTGCGGCACATTGCCCGCAGAGATCAAGCAACGCGCAAAGATATAGACGCCGGCATTCACCATGGAGGCCGCATGTAAATATGCACTGATTGGCGTGGGAGCAACCATCGCATCCGGCAGCCAAAAGTGAAATGGCAATTGCGCCGATTTTCCCCAAGCCGCGACCAGAATACAAATGAAAAGAACGATCTTCGCACTATCAGCCAGACCCGCAAAAGCAGAAAGGTTGAACGTACCGGTCATTCCGAAGAAAATCACGGTGGCAATGTATAAGCCAAGCGAAGCCACCTGAGTTACGATAATGGCCTTCATGGCAGATGCGCGCGCTCTGGCATCATCGTAATATCCGATCAATCCCCAGGAACACACGCCGGTCAGTTCGAAGCAAACCAGCAAACCCATCATTGTGGATGAATAGACCAGGCCAGCCATGGCGCCAATGAATGCAAGAAGGAAGAAATAATAGCGCTTCTTGACCTCATGTTCGGGGTGTTCGCGATTTCCTTTGCTCAAGTAGCCTACGGAATAAACTACGATCAGAAATCCAACCAAGGAAAAAGCCAGGCCAACCAGTGTGCTGACTTTGTCAATTGTGACGCCCAAGACATCAAAACCGGAAATGGAAAGCAAATTCCCCGTATAAGCCGCTTTCCCGGCGCCTGCCCATTCGATCATCACAACCAGGCTGGCAAGAAAAGCTAGAAAGGCCATCAATTGGCTAAACGCCTTGACCCAAGCGCGCGGGATGATCAAAATCAATACAGCGCCCAAAAACGGTATCAAAAAACTAGCGAGAACCAACGCAACCATAATTCATTCCTTTTTCACCTAAACGTTCGCCAGATAAAACACAAGAGATAGAATTGCTGCTGCAAAGGCAGTCCAAAAAATAGCCGAGGCGTTTAGGAAGCGTGCACGCGCCACAGCGTTTTCCAGCACACCAATCACAAAATAAAATATGGCAGCTTTCAAGAAAAAGGCAATGACCGCTAAAAGTCCCAACAGAAGTAAGGAAGTTCCAGATGGATTCCCAATGACGGCGCCAAAAGGAATAAAAACTGCGACGAACAAGGAAACCACCACAAGCTGCCTGAGATAAATCCCCCACATCATCAAAGCCAATGACCGTCCAGAGTATTCTGTCAATGGACCTTCCTGGAGTTCCTGCTCTGCCTCCGCCAGGTCGAAAGGCACTTTACCCATCTCTACATAGAAAGTGAAGGCAAAGGCTACCGCGCCCAGCCAGACTGCAACGGAATATGGGACCATTCCGCTCACCACCTTGGTGCTAATCACGCCCAAATTGGTGGAAGAGGCAAGCAAGGCAATTACGAATAGGACCAGCAACATCACCGGTTCAACCAGCGAAGAAAGCAATAGCTCACGTCCAGCGCCGATTCCGCCGAAGGTACTTCCGGTCTCCAAACCTGACAGAACGAAAAAGACACGCGACAAGGCAAACAGGTAGATCACCAAGATCAAGTCCCCCACCCAACCAAGCGGAGATTGAGAAGTAAAAACGGGGATAATAGCTGCCACGAGCAACATCGAGGCGATCATGATATATGGAGTGGCATGAAAGATCCAACCAGCCGGTTCTGGAACTACCTTTTGACGTTTCATAAGCTTGGCAATATCGCGGTAGTTCTGAAAGATACTCGGACCACGACGGTTATGCATCTTGGCGCGCAATACGCGTGAGAATCCTGAAAACAATGGCGCAACCAGAAGGAGAAGAAGCGCCTGGGACAAACCGATGAATATCAACCAAACTGAGATCATACTATTTTCCTATCGAAAGATCACAATGAGCAGGACGGCCAAAGTGAGAATGATATAAAAGCAATACATCCGAACATCACCCATTTGAAGCGCTTGAATCTGTCGACTCAAATACTCCACCGCGCTCATGACTGACCGGCGGATCACTTTTTCGATGGCAGGCTCCATACGCCTGAACCCCTCGCGGGCAGAACCTGACCACGAAGAAATGGCACCTGTTGGTTTTATTGTCCTCGAGCGAATGGCATACAGCCTGCCAAACGTGGCTGCCACAGGCTGGTCAAAACTATTGGCCGTTACCGCCATTCGGTTGGAATAGCCATAGCCGCATGCCCACGGATCCTTGACGACCTTTCGGCCAGATTTATAGCCGTTATATATAACCACCAACACAACCGGCACGACAAGCAAGCCCAACAAAATAATTAACAAGAACGGCGTTGACAAGAGAGTATGATCCGGCACAACCGGGAACACCCAAGCACTCCGCGCAACAGTAACCGCTGGAGCATTAAGCAAACCTGTCACAACATTGGAAAGAACCGGAACGACCAATGGAGCACAAACCCCTAACAGGAGGCAACCGATTGCCAGAAGGATCATACTCAGCGTCATCGTTGCAGGCGCCTCACCAACTTGTGCAGCCTGTTTCGTCCGAGCCGGGCCAGAAAAAGCACCGCTATAGGTTTTAATCGCAACCATCATCGCAAGCGCGCCGGTCAGTGCCAAGAGTATGGCACATAGAGGTAGCGCGGCGCGCAAGATGATATTTTGTCCTTCGCTCGCGGCGAAGAAAGATTGGTACATAAACCATTCACTGACAAAGCCATTGAGGGGAGGAATAGCCGACATTGCCAATGCACCGACAAGGAAAGACAAACCGGTCAGCGGCATCAACTTTCCAAGTCCACCCATTTGATTTAAGTTGCGGCTATGTACGCGATAGTCCACCGAACCAGCGCCAAGAAATAATAGCGATTTAAAGAAGGCGTGATTGAGAGTATGATAGAGCGCGGCGAGGAAGCCAAGCACAACTACAACCGGCTGATTTACTGCCAAACCTACCATGCCTGTTCCAATCCCTAAAAGAATAATGCCGATGTTCTCAACACTGGAATAAGCCAGCACCCGCTTGATGTCATGCTCTGATAAGGCAAACAGCACACCTAGAATTGCTGAAAGGGCACCAAAGCAGAGAACCACGATTCCCCACCACAAAAAGGACGCGCCGAGAAAATCCACGCAGACGCGCAGGATGCCATAAATAGCAGTTTTGATCATTACACCCGAAAGCAATGCCGATATATGGGATGGCGCGGCAGGATGAGCGCGCGGCAGCCAGATATGCAGAGGAACCACGCCAGCTTTGGCGCCAAAGCCGATAAAGCCCAATAAGAAAACCAAATCGCGCAGGACCGGCGATAATTGCGCTTGACGAAATGCCGAAAAGTCGAAGCTCCCTGTGCTGGCATAAAAAATGAAGAAGGAGAACATGATCAGCGCGGTGCCGGCATGAGCCACCAGCATATAGAGATAACCGGCCCGGATCGACTCCTTCTTCTCGCCTTCAAAGGTAACCAGGAAATAAGAAACTAACGTCATCATCTCCCAGAAAATCAGGAAGTAACAAGCATTGGCTACCGTCACGACCAGAAGCATCATCGCAACAAACAGGTTCGAGAAAAAGCCCATCAATCCCAAGTCACGATTCGTGTAATGCCCCAAATAAGAAATAGAATAAATGCTGGTCGCCAGACTCACGATGGAAATGATCCCCACCATCAGCGCGGAGAGACCGTCCATCTGAAGAGAAAAATCTCCAAACGGGAGCTGACCCGTCAAGGCAAGCGGAGTCGGCGTCGCGATCAATGCTTGGATCGCGGCGAGCACGCCGACAATGGAAGCAACCGCGCCGATCAACCCCGACGCGATGCGGGCAACATTTTTCAATGGGCTGAAGCACAACGAAACAACCGCACCGAATCCAAAGATGGCCACCGATAGTAATAGAAGCTGAATGGCGTTCATGCACTTTCCTCTTCTTTCGAAACAACCGATGTTTTTATCTGCCTTGCAAATGCCTTCCCGTCTTCGGTTTCTACATCGACAAGGCGGAGAGCCTTATGCGGGCACGCAATGACACAAGCCGGGCCATCCTCATTGAAGAAACACAGGTCACATTTGATCGCCACCGTCTTCTGGCCGATGCGCCAATTCAAGATGGAGAGACGGTCCTGGTTATCCAGTTCTCGCAAATACATCGGATCTGATTGATACGGTGTGTTGACGTAAAGATATTGACCTACATTGAACTCGAATCCCGGAACTGGCGTACCGCCAGGAATGATTGCCCCAAATGGACAAGCCAAGCCACACATCTTGCAACCAATGCAAATGGTCTCGTTAAGCACGACCGAATCATTTTTGTATATAAGAGCACTTACCGGACAAACTGCCACGCAAGCCGCATAATCGCATTGGTGACATTGCAACGGCATAGTGCCGTAGGAGGTATGCGTGACGATCAAGCGAGGATATGCTTGAAGCCCCGCCTTCCTATGA
>JBJKOR010000675.1:0-8692 GCA_046707185.1 Anaerolineales bacterium
CACGCTTTGTAACTGCATGGCATCCGCCACGCCGGTGGCTTCGAACAAGCGCAGGAGCAGGCGCGCTTTGTCTGCATCTACCCGCGCTGTGATCTCCTCCCAAATTCGGTTCAAGTCTTCCAAGCTGCGGTTGTTTGTTTCGTTGGTATTTTTCGCACTCATAAATCGTTCCTTTATTTGACCCTCTCATTAAAGTGGATCAATGGGTATTTGTGTGTCTGTGCCCAAGAGTTCCTGAAGCTTCAAATGCTGCTGGGCGATGATGGACTGCTGCTCCTGCACATCGGCTTGCAATTCGGCAATCGCCTCCGCATTGAGTCTGCGCTCGCGCTCGAGCGCATCATGCAGATCGCTGGCGTTCTGATCGGCGCGGTCTGCGCGCTGGCTTTCCGCATTCAGTTCCTGTTCAAGCTGCTGGATACGCTCATAGTTCGGACCGAGATCGCGGCGGTACATGGCCAGCACACCGGCTCCCTGTTGTTTCTCGTTTTGGCAGATGGACAATGCTTGTTCCAACTGTGCGATGCGTTCCGTCTGCTGCCTGAAAAAAGACACCAGTTCTTGCGCGGCGCATTCAGGGGAATCACCGCGTTGCAAAGCAAGCTGCACGACTGGAATGACAGTAAGGGCGGAGAGCAGTTTCATCGCTCCCCGTTTTTCGACTTCGCTTTCGTTGATGAACCAGGACATACTCTATTTCCTGGATCCAAAATATTTCGACGAGTCGTTTTCGCGCAAGTACACTCGCCGAACCACTCGGTGAAATGCATCATCCTGGGATAGATCGGCATCCGGAAATCCGAAGTTCAATACCAGACCAACCGGAAGTCCCAACGCTTCCATATAGACTCGAGCCTGCCCCATCTCCTCTTCGGTGATTTCTTCGTTCGTGTCTTTCACTTCCACCACCACCCGTGATTCCACCACCAGATCCGCCCTGCCCTTTCCGATGTTGGCTTGGTTCTTGCGTTTGAGCAGTGGGACTTCTCGCGATGCGGCAATATCGCGCTGCATCAATTCGTTGCGCATGGCATTCGATTTATCGGATTCGCTATAACCGCCTTTGTGTCTGAACTCCCTGCGCAGGTATTTGAACACCCTCAGAATTTCTGCGGTAAGTTCTTGATGCGTAAGTTTTCTTTTTATGGTCATGCAATTACTCCTTATGATTATTTCTTGGATTTCAAAGTGTGTGAGTGTTTTGTTGAACTCCGTGGTAACACGCCCAGTGAGTCCATTGTGTTGCTTGGCAATGATCGGGCGGCACGCGCCACGGTGAATGGGACATTGTGATAAAAAAGCAGAGCCATGATTATCGCTTCCTCTTCAACAAGGGCCGCATATCGGAATCGTTATTCTCAATGATCGGCGAACCGCCATTGGCGCGATTTCGTTGATCGCGAAGACGTGAATAAATTCTGGGTTCAAGAGAAGCCGGATCTTCATTCATCGCAACCAAGGTAAAGCTCGTCCCATCCAACCCATCTCGCCAGCGCCGGTCGATAATGTTCCGTAATTGTTCGAGCCGCCAATCGGTAACTTTGATCGCTTGAAATTCGTCAATCGCCAACATACGAATTGATTTCACTAAGTCCAGTCGTTGAAATGCCGATTCGCTTTTCACCGTTCCATCTCCTCCAATCGCTTCCTGAATCCAGTTCAGGAGATCATAGGCAGGAAGATAAACCGCCGGTATGCCTCGATCCAGGAATTCGTTGGTAGTTGCGATCAACGCTGAAGATTTGGCATTTCCGTTTGATCCCCAGATGGTCAACATATACGCCTGCTGCTCCACCATTTCGTGACACGCGCTCACCATGGACAACGTGTCATGACGATGCTGTAAATAAATGTTATCCAAACGGAGTAAACGCTCTTGTGCAGTAAGCGCGGAAATAGATTGCATCTCCGCGCTTTGTTTTTCAATGCGTTGCTCAACGCAAGCTTCACACGGGATGGAAAAATCGTATTCAGGGTTTTGACCGATGGCAGCCTTTTCCTCACGGGTCAGAGGCCGCCACCCGGTATCCCCACATGCCGCGCAATGGCACTCAGGAATTGTTGATCGCCTCTGCGGCGGCATGATCGTCGTCGGAGTAATTGCAAGCGTTTTGTTTCTTTGCGCTTCCTGAAGAACTTGACTTATTTTCATTGGAAGGTTCCTTTCTCCTTGTGGGTTTATTGTTTTTGTTTTTTCTGTTTTCGAGAATCGCTTGACAGTAGGCCCAGTTATGCCGGTCATATTTTGCAGCCAAAGTAATCGCGTTCGATACTCTCTCAATCGAATGTTTATTGATAGCCGTTTTGATTTCACCTACGATGATCGGAGTCAATGTCCCAATGTTTTCTTTGTACAATTTCAGTACTCGAAAAAATTTTTCTTCTTCTTCATCATTATCTGACGTAGTCTCTGAATCATTTAAAGAAGGTGTAAACTTTGGGGTGTTCGATGGGGTAAAATCGGCACCTTCGATGGTGCGAAGTTTGTCGTAATTGACCCGATAATACTTCCGCCGGTCATAAGTAGTTTTGTCGAATTGAGCCGAAATGATCAGACCTGTATGCTCAAGATCCAGGAAAATTTTCTTGATGGTTTCGACACTCCAAAAAGGAAAATTCGTTTGCCACTCTGCGTATGTGTTATGCACCCACTTGAAGCCATCCATCACGAATCCCGTTTTCGGGTTTTCTAACCAATAATGCAGCTGCTGGATCGTGATGGCTTGATTGAGTCCAATTGCAACTGCTAACGAAGGCAAGACCATTAGCGGTGGTTCGTTGATGAGGAGGGATGATTGGGTGGGGAGTTTTTGTTTCATCGTCATAATTCGGAAAACCTAAAAATCACCAGGAAGCCCCAGGATGGGCGATGTTTGGCTACCCATACGTGCGGTCAAAAGTGTTTTTTCAGGGGCTTTATTTTGCGTTCTGTGAAGGCGAAGTACCCACACCCGTTCCCAATAAGTACCCAACGAGTTCCCAAAGCTGTACCCAACCCGTACCCACACCGTACCCAAGATTGGGTACTGACCTATTTTTCTGCTCGAAATTTCCGAGAAAACCGCGAGTTCGATTTTCAGGGATTCCAAAAATCGGCCGGTTTTCGATGTTGAAATGGGTGCAGAGAAAAGGGTAAATTTATCCACCTTCCCTGCCCCAACAATATGAACGTTCATGTCCTCATCTCCAAGCTGACGCCCTGTTTTACGTGGACTGTTTCGGTTTTGATGTGTGCAGATTTATCATCCAACATTTGCAAGGCGTATTTGAGCAGGAAGATCGTCAACTCGCCAACCGCGACCGCGTTGTCCTTGGCCAAGGCTTCGATCTGCCGGTTGATCTCATTGTTCCAACGCCAGCCGACGCGGCGAGGCTTTATACCTTTGCGGCGCGGTTTGATTTCAACGTGGCTCTCTTCAGGCCAGCCTTCGCCGCTCACCAATTCGATCGCCATCTTGCTGCGCGTTGGATCGGTGTGCCCTTCAACTTTCAATAAACCGCTGCGGATCAGTTTCAACGAGAACTCCATGAAACCTGTGGCGACCAGCGTCTCGGTTGAGTTGCGTTCATCCGCAATCTTTTTGAAGCGCGCCTTGAGCCGACTCACTTCTTCGTGCAAGTGGGAAGGGACAGCGATTTTCTTGTAAGGATGACTCTTGTCATACGCGTAACGCTTTGCCTTGCGCTTTGCGATTCGTTCTTCTTTGGCTTCGTCACGAACCGGCGCGACCGGAATGAAGGCGATAGGCGAGTCCGGATTGGCTTTCATCCGTTCGAGTGGATTGCGGCGTTCGTTGTCGTTGTTCATTCGCATACTCTCCTTTCGTTTTGTCTTTTGTGTTGTGTTAGCTCCGGCGAATGATCTCGCGTGCCAAGGCGGTGTACTCTTGCGCGGGACGTGAGGCAGGCGCTTTCTCGAAGATGGTTTTTCCTTCGGCAGCGCATTCCCGCAAGACCGTCGCGCGATGGATTGGGGAGAGCAGGTATTCGTCACCGAAAGTCTCTTTCAACTGTTCCATGGACTTCTGACTCTCGGCGGTTAGTTCATCGTAAAACGTTGGGAGTACTCCAACCAGCCCGCCTGCCCAATGCGTTTCGGTTCGCATCCGGTTCAAGAGCTCGATCGTTTGCGATAGCCCGTCCATCGAAAGAAATTCGGTGGCGGTGGGGACCAGCACAAGATCGGAAGCGTAGATGGCACGCTCCTGAATGCCACCCACACTCGGCGCGGTATCGAAAATAATGAAGTCATACTCTTTCGATAGGAATGCGAACACTTCGTAGATTGCCGTAATCGGTCGGTTCTCGGCATTGATCACGGTCTGTGCCGTAGCAGTGGAGCGGTCGCCAGGAAGAAGTTCCAAACGTTCCCGCCGGGTCTGCCTAATCCATTGATGAATATCATCGGTGGGGGTGATGAGCGCCCGGAATACTCCGGGTTCGGGATTGATCGCTAGGGAAATTGCATCTTGTCCTTGCGGATCAAGATCCGCCAGCAAGACACGATACTCGGCTTGCGCAAGAGCATGCGCAAGATTTACAGCAGTGGTTGTTTTGGCGACTCCGCCTTTATTGTTGACGATTGCAATGGTGCTCGTTTTCATGCTAGAGCTCCTTGTTTTTTTGTCCAACCTTGCTTCTTGGCTTTCTCAAATTCGTACTCCGAAATCTTCCGCGTCGGTTCCACGATGCAGATGCTTGTTGAATTTCCTTGAGTCGCCTGTGCGCTGAATAATGCCGTTTGGAACATGCCTTTCTCGTTGGGTCTGGATTCCAGGCGTCCGTACAGTATGGTGTTGCCGATTCGATCATCGATCACAAAATAATCCCCTTGGTGTAGTTTGGTTTGCCACTTTTGCGGCTTGGTTTCAATCGAAGTGAATGCGTTCCAATACGTGGTGATTGTCATTTCTCCTCACAGACATAAGTTTGGTTGACCCATCCTGATAGCGGCGCGCTGATCTTGATCCACGTGCCGCCATCGGGCGCGGTCTGAGGTTGAACATTGGTAATGATCGTCACGGCTTCGCCTTCGGTGAGATACCCAACTTCAACATTCCCTTCACCCGGCGCCACGCGCACATGCAAGCGTCCCTGTGGGACATTCGTGCAGACTTTGCCGGTCGCGGGCGTTGCAGTGAGCATGATATTAGTGGGGATCACTGTTTCAAGCGATGCTGAAGCAGAAACGGGTAAAGGTGAAGCCTCAGGATGATAGGTCAGGGTTACATACTCATAGGCTCCCGCAATGCTGATCACGAACATCAGAACGATCATGAGAACGAGCGTGTTCTTTTCGCCAACCTTCCTTTCGGATACAACGATGAGATGCGAAACCGGAGCGCGTGCAATTCGGCGGGCGCGTTGGGCAGCAAAAAGTTTTTTCATGTCATCGATATTTTGTTGCGCCGCTAAAAGCGCATGCAATTTCTGTTGATCGTTACTCTGCGTGTTCATCGTCTTGTCCTTGTAGGGTCGTGTTGCCATTCAAATCTTCGCCGAATTGCGCACCCTCGATCAGGGCGACTGCCACCGGCTTGCCGTCGATCTCCGCGTTGATGGCCTTCACGCGGGAGGTGCGAGTCAACGTGCCGAGCGCGCCGAGCGCATTTGCCATCGCCTCTTTGTTGTCCATGAGGCGGCTCTTACCCTTTGCATGGACTTGAATAAAGTTAGGAATGTGAATGTTCAGAACTTTGCCCAAGTCCAATGCAAAGGTGCGCGTCCGGCTTAATGGAAAGGGTCGGGGTGATGACTGTTGCCGTTCTTCTTTGCGGCTTCCGCAAAATCGGAAGGAGTCGGGATCTTTTCCATCACAGGTTCATTGTTGTGGGATGGAAAAGAGTTATCGGAATTTGTTGGCAACCCAACAATGGATGGAACGGAAGGAGTCTGCTCGCGGCGCTGATCGGGATCGGTTGGGTTGTCGTTAGCAGATGGACTCGAGTTGATTTGCGCTTTGAGTGAAAGCAAACGTTGGCGCAATTGACTGAGAGTGCTTTCCACATTACCTGCTCCTGCCGCGGCTTGGTTATGAATGCCAAGCTGATCATGGAGCTTGGCGCGCGTCTCTTTTTCAACCGCATCTTGGGCAGTCTTGATATCTGCCAGTACAACGGACTTTTCGAGCGTCTCTTGTTTCGCGAGCAAGTATTGTTCGGCGTACATAAGATCGCGTTCCATTGCGCTTATCTCGCGCATCCGCGCATTGTGAGCAGCATCCGCTTTGCGCTTCTCGCGGCGGGCTTTGGTGGCAGGGGATGTCAGATGGTAGATGAATCCCGCCACCACATTACCGAAGATGATGAGCGGGATCAGCACGGTGGCGAGGCCGGTCAGGGTTCCAGTCATCGCACCGCCCTTTGCACTGTACATCAAAGAATCGGTGAGGGAAGTGGTCGCTACGCCAAGGAGATCGATCACAAAGAACGCCATCGACGTCCAGTCCTGATACGTCTCCGAGGAGCCGAAGATCCAAACCAGGGACCACGCCAGCGCACCGATGTCGAGACCCCATAGACCCACAATCGCAAGCATTTGAAAACTGGTGGGGATGGTTGTGTTCAGGAAATCGAATGAACGCCATCCGGTATAAATCAGCAGGATCGCGTCCAAAAGCAGAACCACCAGGTCGCCAAATCCAAGTACGCCGTGGTCGGTTGCAATACCGGTTTTGCCGGTAAGTTCATCTGTTAGGAGAGTGCTGTTCATTGTCATACCTCTTTTGTTGGTTTCTATTTTTTGCATCGTGTCATGGATTGATTTAAATTAAGTATTCTATTGTTCAGAGTCATCTCCTTTCTTGAGTTTTGATAGCCACACGAACAGCGGTGCAGAGAACTTGGCTTGCCCGCTCCTTCGCATGGCTCGTAACCGGATGGACATCACAAACATCGAAACCGTAAGCAGGGTGGGGGGCAGGACCTGAAGAATCAACGTACCGGCGGTCGTGCTGGCAAGCGACTGGATGCCGAGCGAAGCAAACGAGAAGAGAGTTCCACCCAACGCCAGCCCGCCCCAGAGTTTTTCACGACTCTCGATGATCAAAAGCATGGCGATGGCAACCAACAAAACAATCGCAGCGAGTTGCAAGAGGATCACTTCGCCAGATGATGAGAACGCAGAGTACGCACACTGGATCGTTGTGACCGCGAAGTAACCACCAATTAGCCATATCAGCATCGCCGCGATCCGCAAGAGCCAAGGTATGGCTAAAAGGAAAATTGCTACAATACCGAGGAAAAGGATCACTGCAAAGTTCCACAGCATCGAGGCGGCTTTCTGGATTACAACCAAGAGTCTATTGATGGCTGTCATTGCTGTTCCTCGGACGTTTCCTTTTCATGCAATGAGGTATTGGCTTTAGCGGCTAAATCTGCTTCATACAACAGCTGCAGAAGTAATCGCATACCGGCGCGCCACTCTTCCGCTTTTTCTGGCGGGCATGGCACATACCGAATCTCTATATCGGCATCAAAAGATTTGCGCGCCACTGATGCTCCGCAAGGTATTTTTGAATTTTCTAAAATTCGCCTCAAAGGTAATCATCATATCTACGTTATGGCGTTGTATACGCTATATATATTATATAAATATAGCGTAGTTTCGTCAAGGAATTGTGGTTTTCAAGGTGAGTTGATTTACAATAACCATAATGGCAAAAGAAGCGCCCCCATTTAAAGAGTTCCTATTTAATTACTTCATTGATTGGGAAAAGAATCAACCCGGCAAACGCTCAACCTTTACAGCCTTTGCCCGCTGGCTCTCTGATAATTCATTCCATGTGACGATCAAACAACAACTCGTGAGCGATTGGATCAAAGGAAAGTACGAGCCGGGCGATGAGAAATATCAAGTTGTTCTGGCCGAAAAGTTGGGCGAACAAATTTATGAAATTCTTCATATTCCTCCCGTCAATCTCTTGAGAATTTATGTATTACGAAATTGGGATAAAGCGCCACTAAAAATACAACAAGAATTAGCCAAAACCATCTCCAAGCACACTACCGAGCCGATGCCAAATGTCCATGAAAGTTCCCCCGCCAAATCAAAATGATTGGAATCATCTTCCATTCGAAATACAACTTTGCATTGCCCTGCGCTTATACTTCGTAGTAAATGTCCCATGCTTATTTGAAAAACTTTATTGTTTTCTTCATCGCGATGATATCTGGCTCTTTCCCTCACTTGCAGGTCTCTCAACTTATATCGTCGCCGAACGATACATACCTCCGAATCCTGCAAAGCCTTTCGCGGTTCTTTCCATTGCTCTCGTGCCGCCTTATATCGTTGAGCTTTTGTTAATTCGTTTTTCAGAACATTCGCCTACTGATTGGGTGCGATACAGCGGAAAATTACTCCCGCATCCAGTCAACCTATCGATCTTCACCACGGCGATTTATGCCTTCTCACTCGCCATTTTTTATTTAGCATTTTCCATGCCACCATTCTATGGAGCATTTCTTGTCGCATTGTATGATGCAGCGATGTTACTGATTTTCAAACCCTGGCGTGTTGTCATACGAATATTTGTGAGGGCGCCATAATGCCGTTTCCTTTCTACAAATCAATAAAAATATTTCCGGGTTTCAAATTGAATTGCAGCCATGGCGGCGTTAGTTTAGCGGTTTGCGCAAATGACTATCGCAGTTGACACGGGAGACTCGGTCTTTGGCTATGCTCGCGATAGTGG
>JBJKOR010000676.1:0-1908 GCA_046707185.1 Anaerolineales bacterium
TTATCTGGACAAGGCTATCGTCTTCACCCGCTGATCAAAGGCACGCTCAAACGCCGCCGTGAGTTCGACGACCTGGATACGGTCTTCAATGGGTATCGCAGAAAAAATATCTTCCGTTTCTTCTCTGACGAAAACTTGCACATCCTGATCCACGGCATGACCCACCCCAAAGCGGACGGTGGTCGCGAAACATCTCCGCAAGTGGGCTTCGAGTTGGCTTACAGCCCTGAATGGGAAGCGCATATTTATTACACCGGCATTTGGCACGATTGGGATTTGTGGAGGAATATTTCTCGTCTCGAAATTCCAACGCTGATCCTGCGCGGTGCGGAAACCGACACGTTTTGGGAATCGACCGCCCGTGCAGTCCAGAAGAAGAATCGCAGAATCAAAATCGTCACGTTGGAAAAGTCAACGCATCTATTGCCGTTGGAAAAACCAAATGAAGTTTTTGAGATCACAGAATCTTTTTTACACGAAACCAAAACCCTAAGGGTCTCTCAGACCCTTAGGGTTTAATTGGAGAAAAAATGACCGAACTTACTTACTCTTCCGCCGAATTGATGATTATCAACGCCGCGCGTCTATTGCGTGATGGCGATGTGGTTTTTGTCGGCGTGGGACAACCCAACCTGGCCTGCAACCTCGCCAAACGGACTCACGCGCCAAATCTCGTCATGATCTATGAAGCGGGCGTAATTGGCGCCGAACCGGCGCGCCTGCCGCTATCCATCGGCGATCCGACCTTGGTCAGCGGTGCGTTGTCGGTGGTCAGCATGTACGACATCTTCAGTTTATATCTCCAACGCGGCAACGTGGACGTCGGCTTTATGGGCGGTGCACAGATCGACAAATATGGCAACATCAACGCTACCGTGATCGGCAGTGATTACGAACATCCAAAGACGCGCCTGCCCGGTTCGGGTGGATCACAGGAAATCGCGGCCTGGGCGAATCGCTGTTATTTGATGACGCCGCATCAAAAGCGCCGCTTCCCTGAGAAAGTTGATTTCATGACCTCGGCGGGTTATTTGAATGGACGCAAAGAACGTGAAGCCAGCGGCGTGCGCGGCGCGGGGATGCTGGCGGTTGTCACGGACATCGGTGTGATGGAACCGGATAAAAATGGCGAATTGATTCTGACCGCGCTTCATCCGAATCGAACCGCGCAGGAAGCGAAGGATAATACTGGCTGGGATTTGAAAATCGCACCGAAATTGACGACCACTGAGCTGGTCACTGAAAAAGAATTGGATATTCTCCGCCATGAGTTGGATCCAAACGGAATCTATTTAAAAGGCGGATAACCGAGCGATCAGAATCAAACTTGCGAGATTGGTCTTTCTATCTTATAATCCCGCCGCTGTTACAAGAATGTCACCCTGAGCGAAGCGCAGTGAAGTCGAAGGGGTGGCGAAGGGTCCCAAGTACGAGATACTTCGTCGCTTTGCTCCTCAGCATGACAATTCGATTCAATGCCACCATAGCTCAGTCGGTAGAGCAGACGTTTCGTAAACGCCAGGTCAAGGGTCCGAATCCCTTTGGTGGCTCTTGCGTTTGGCTCTCTGATATTTTCCGTGATTTTTCTGCATCTTGGGGCAGAAATCGATTTTCGGCAAGAACGCGCCCCCAAATATGGGGGATATCACGGTAATTCTCAAAGAACCAAAAATTGCATTTATCTCTTTTGTGCTATAATGAAAAAGGATAAATTTTAAAAAGTCGCTTTAGATTAGGTGGAAAACTTTATGGTGGTTGTTGCATTTCACAGACCTTTCAACAAGGAGTAGAGCGCCATGTCAAGCGACGATTAAATTACCAAGTTCAAAACAAAAATACTCAAACCCCATCGCCGGATAAACCCATGCTTTATGACTGGCAAAGGTTGTGTTTATACTGAACAAATTG
>JBJKOR010000677.1:0-1940 GCA_046707185.1 Anaerolineales bacterium
GCAAAGACTGCAAACAAATCGAAGCGATGCAGCATCCTGACTTGAACATCGTCCAAGCCGAGAGCGAAGGCGGAACATTGAAAGTGGATCAAGTCCGCGAGACGCGGCGCACGTTGATGCTCAAGCCGTATCAATCCAATTATCGCGTCACAGTTTTTCTGCGCTTCCAGGAAGCCAATGACAGCGCGGCCAATGCGCTGCTGAAAATTCTGGAAGAAGCGCCATCGTATGTGGTTCTGGTTCTGACAGCCGATCATCCCGAACAATTACTGCCGACGATTGTTTCGCGCTGCGAGGTGCTGCGGCTGCATCCGTTGAAACTCGAACAAGTGGAGTCTTATCTCAATGAACACGGTACAAACGCAGAGCAGGCGCGGCTGCTCGCTCACATCAGCGGCGGACGATTGGGATACGCGCTGCGCTTGATGCAGGATTCATCGTCGCTGGAATTTCGCGACGAGCGATTGAACGATATGCAGACATTACTCCGCACCTCGCGCGTGGAGAAGTTCTCTTATGCCGGGAAGCTTGCCAAAGATAAAGAGGCCATGCGAAACGTTTTATTGCTGTGGCTTTCGTACTGGCGCGATGTTTTGTTGTGCGCGGGGAAATCGTCGGCGCCGCTGGCAAACATAGACCGGGCGCAGGAAATCGAATCGATCGCGGAACGCGTTTCGATGTCCGAGGCGCGCGGTGTGGTATCGAAGTTGGAGAACTCTTTATCGCAACTGGAATCCAACGTCAACGCGAGGCTGTTGGCGGAGGTTCTTCTACTTGATTGGCCGAGGATATAATTTCAAGTAGGGGCGCAATATATTGCGCCCCTACTTTTCATAATAAACAATAAGATAATTATCATCATGACATGGATTCATTTTCTTCTCGCAGGTTTGGCCGCGATGGCTGCCGGTTTGATCAACGCGCTGGCGGGCGGCGGAACGTTGATTACGTTCCCGACCTTGATCGCCATTGGCATTCCGGCTGTCGCTGCCAACGTGACGAATACCGTGGCGCTGTGCCCCGGTTACATCGGCGGAATCCATGGGCAGCGGGACGATCTCAAAGGCCAGGGCAAACGCGTATGGTTCGTTGCCCCGGCAGGCATCGTTGGCGGATTGATCGGCGGTTATTTATTGCTCCACACTGGCGAAAAAGTTTTCCGCGAGCTTGTGCCATTTCTGATCTTACTGGCCTCGATTTTATTGGCGATTCAAGGCCCGGTGCGCACCTGGCTGGTCAAACGCACGAGTGAGAAAAAATCAACCACGAAAAAAGAATGGACGGTCGCGCTTCCGGTTGGCATATTCGCGATCTACGGCGGATATTTTGGCGCGGGTCTGGGCGTGATCTTGTTATCCATTTTGGGCTTGTCCGTCGACGACACTTTGACGCTTCTCAACGCCTTGAAACAGACCATTTCGTTCAGCACCAATTTCGCGGCAGCGATCTTCTTTATAATCTCCGGAAAAGTGGTTTGGCCCTTCGCGCTCGTGATGGCTGTTTTCGCTTTGATCGGCCGGAGTCTGGGCGGACGGTTGGCCGGCCGCGTCCGCCCCTCGACCTTGCGCTGGATAGTTGTGACGATTGGCGTGATCGTGGCTATAATTTATTTTGTACGCGGATAAATCTGTTTATGTCATTCTCCCGAAGGACATCGGGACGATGTGAGCGAGCGCAGTGAGCGAAGAATCTCGTCTTTCGATGCAATAAGAGATTCTTCGTCGCCGCTACGCGGCTCCTCAGAATGACATGTAAAAGTACAAGGAGTCAACATGTGCCAAAACATCAAACCTTTACGTTTACCGGATCGACCCGCTACCGAGCAGGAGATTCAAGAAGCGGCTTTGCAGTTCGTCCGCACACTTGCACCGCACTGCGTTTGGTGCAGTGCAGGTGAAGTGAGCGGAACCCGCAAGCCTTCACGCGCCAACCAACCTGCC
>JBJKOR010000678.1:0-4795 GCA_046707185.1 Anaerolineales bacterium
CTTCAGCCTGTGGACGTCGGTTTGATGGATTCCACTTATGCGGAAATCAAATCCGGCCTCCAGGAAGGTGAAGTCGTCAGCACCGGCTTGACCGCCACCAATCAAAGCGCAAGCGCCTCCTCAGGACAATGATTATGCCTCCCGATAAAACCATCATCCAACTCATCGACTTAAGCAAAGTCTATCAGATGGGCGAAGACATCCGCGTTACTGCCCTCGACCATGTCAGCTTGGAAATCCGTGAAGGTGAATTCGTCTCCATCATGGGACCTTCCGGTTCAGGCAAAAGCACGATGATGAACATTGTAGGCTGCCTCGACCGTCCCACCAGCGGTAAGTACATTTTAGATGGCAAGGATGTCGGCAACCTGGATAAAACGCAAAAAGCGCTGATTCGCAACAACAAGATTGGTTTTGTATTCCAATCCTATAACTTGTTGTCGCGCACCACAGCACTGCATAACGTTATTCTTCCAATGATCTATAGCCGCTATAACAAAACCAGTTGGGCGGAACGGGAAAAGCGAGGGCGCGCAACATTGGAGATGGTTGGGTTAGGCGACCGCATCCATCACCTGCCCAAGGAACTCTCCGGCGGACAGCAACAGCGTGTGGCGATCGCACGTGCTCTCATCAATGATCCCGTGCTCGTTCTCGCGGATGAACCTACGGGCAATCTCGATACGAAGTCCGGCGAGGAGATCATGGATTTGCTCCACACCCTGCATAAGCGAGGCCGTACCATCGTCATGGTGACCCATAACCCTGAGACCGCAGTCCATGCAGACCGGGTTTTCCATGTGCGTGATGGTCGAATTGCAAAAGAGGATACCAACCACAACGGCGTGCTTAGCGTTGTCTAAAAGGATTGAACAAAGGAGCTTCCTATGGATTTTTCTGAAATTATCAGTATCTCTTGGGGCGGTGTAACAAGTAATAAATTACGCTCGGTCTTAACCATGTTGGGCGTCATCATCGGTGTGGCCGCTGTGATTATGGTCATCTCGGTCAGCGCGGGTACCGAAGCCAAAATTGCCTCGCAAATCCAAAGCCTGGGGACAAACTTACTGTTTGTAACCCAAAATTTCCAATTTGGCGGCCCGCGCAACCAAGCCACTGAAGCACAAAACTCTTTGTATTATCCGGACGCTGCCGCCATTGCGACCGTACCGGGAGTGACCGGCGTGGAGACCGAAAGAAACTCAAACCAAACCGTCCGATACAGTGGTAACACCGTTGATTCAGTATCTGTGATAGGCACAACGCCCGATTTTCCAACGGTGCGCGAATCCCCCATCGGCGAAGGCCGCTTCTTTACACAAGCCGATCTGGATCAAAAGGCAACCGTCTGCGTTTTGGGTTCCTCATTGGCGCAGGAACTTTTCGGTACTTCTGATCCGCTCGACCAAAAAGTGGTCGTAGGAAATTTCCAGATGACCGTGGTCGGAGTCCTCGCTCCAAGAGGCACAGTCGGCGGAACGGATTACGATTCGCGTATTTATCTTCCCATCACAACCGTATTCCAACGCTATACGCCATCTCGATTTGCGAGAGTAATCGGCGATCGCATCAATACCATTGTTGTTCAGGTGGCGGATCAAAGCCAAATGGATAACGTTATCTTGCAAATCCAGCTTTTGCTAGCTCAGCGGCACAATATATCCATAGATTCATTGCCTTTCACTGTGCAAACCCAAAGCGATGTGATTACGACTCAAACCGCGACCACCTCTGCATTTGGCACCTTGCTGGCAGCCGTGGCAGCTGTCTCGCTGGTTGTAGGCGGCATTGGCATCATGAACATCATGCTGGTCAGTGTGACCGAGCGTACGCGTGAGATTGGCATCCGGCAGGCCATCGGAGCCACGCCTTTCGACATCCGCTGGCAATTTTTGGCGGAGGCACTGATGTTGAGTCTTACAGGCGGATTACTTGGAGTATTGGTGGGGATAGGCGGTTCCATGATTTTCAATGCTACCGGTCTGGCCGCTACGGTAATCGTGCCCGGATCCATCTTGTTGGCGTTTGCCTCAGCAGCCGCGGTGGGTATCTTCTTTGGGTATTACCCGGCCAACACGGCATCGCAACTCGATCCGATCGATGCACTGCACTATGAATAAATCATTCTTAACTCAGATTATAAATGGATAGAAGGAGCTTCGTTATGAAAACAAAAATCATTGCAATAGTCAGCCTATTGCTTGGCGCAGCGCTCGTCGCCAGCTGCAGTGTCATCCCCGGGCTTGGTTCCAACACCCCGCCCAGCACACCCGTAGGGCCCATCAATGCAAACTATGCGAATGCCGTCTCGCCCGTTGAGCAATTGATTCTGGGCACCATGAATCTGCAAGGCAATTTGGCCATTACGCCGGATGAAGCGGCCAAGCTTCTCCCTTATTGGGAGGCCTATCAAACATTGGCCACAAGCAACAGCGCGGCACCGGAAGAATTGCAGGCCGCCTTGGTCGGTGCAGAGCAAGCCATGACACCTGCCCAGGTTCAAGCTATTGTGAACATGAAACTCACGCGACAGGACATGGGAACCATCTTGCAGCAACAGGGACTCGCCTTTGGTGGTGCGCGCGGCGCTGGTACACCTAGAGCAGGCGGCTTCGGTGGAGGAGGAGGATTCCGCGGTGGAGGCGGCTTCGGCGGAGGAATCCCCGGCATCGGTGGCGGCCCCGGCGGTTTCGGCGGCGGCGGCTTTCGAGCCGGATCAACTCCCAACTCTCAAGCCATTGGCACATTGCGCGCCAGAGCCTCTTCAGGTGCAGCCAATGCGGGATTGGTCAGACTCTTAATCCGATTCCTTCAGGAAAAGAATCCGGCATTGATGCCATCGGCAACGCCCGCGGCCGCTACGTCTCCCGCGCCTGTCCCATCAGAAACACCAACACCATAAAGGAGCGTAGAAATCTTATTACTCAATTGCAACCGGATGCCCCTTTCCGATTCAATTGAGAGAAGGATGTTTGTATCATGACAAAAACAATTTTGGTCGTTGATGATGAGGAGCGTCTCGTCTCCCTTCTGAAAGCGTACCTTTCCAATGAAGGATTCAGAATCGTCACCGCGAAGAACGGACGGGAGGCGCTTTTCCAGGCTCGAAACGAGAAGCCCGACCTAATCCTTCTGGATATCATGATGCCGGAGATGGATGGCTATGAATTCATACGCCTGCATCGCAAGGAGCGCGAAACGCCGATCATTTTGCTGACCGCCAAAATTGAGGAAAGCGACAAAGTGGCCGGGCTGGAATTGGGTGCAGATGATTACGTGACAAAACCTTTTAGTCCGCGGGAACTGACCGCGCGCGTCCGGGCTGTACTGCGGCGCGCCGGCCAGGAAATGCCCAAGGCGGAGGTGTTGCGCTGCGAAGATATTATCCTCGACCGCGCCAATCATATGGTCACGGTCAATGAAAAAGCCGTGGACTTAACCCGCTCGGAATTCGATCTATTAGCCGCCCTGATGACATCACCGGGCCGCACGTATACCCGGCTCGACCTCCTCGACTACCTGCAAGGTTCCGCCTACGAGGGTTATGAACGTACGATCGACGCGCACGTAAAGAACCTGCGCGCCAAGATCGAAGATGACCCGCGCAGTCCGCGTTACATCGAAACCGTATACGGCATCGGCTATCGTTTCAAGCAGGAAAACTCAAAGCATTAGAAGCGAGTCAGCGGTATGACCATCTTCGAGAAAGTTAAGTCTGGATTCCAAAGCATTTGGCCAAATCGTTCATTGACCATCAAGTTCGTGCTGGCTTTTCTGGGAGTCAGCCTGGCCGGAATTGCTTTGATCGGACTACTTGCCTCCAACGTTACCACCCATGAATTTGGCAGGTTTGTAAATACTCAGCGCCCGACTTCCATAGCCGATAGTCTGGAGGTTTATTACGCAACCCATAACAGTTGGAACGGTGTCGAAACTATCATCCAAAACAGCAATTCGACATCATCGCCAGATATCACCATCCGCCCGCTTGTATTGGTAGATAACCACGGTAACGTGGTGTTTTCTTCGGACATTCAGTTCAAGAACGTGAAGCCTTCCATTGAACAAATTTCTTTCGGGGTCCCGATTTGGGCTCATGGACAACTGGTTGGATTATTGATCCCCACATTTCAGCCGCGTAACGTGCCGCCGCGTCAGCCTGCCAACGATTACATCAGCCGCATCAACCGCGACTTGCTATTCGGCGTTCTGGGTGCGATCGCGCTTTCCCTCCTGCTTGGCCTATTCTTCGCTTCGACCCTGACACGCCCGGTCAAGGAATTAATCAACGCCACGCGGGATGTGGCCCAAGGCAATCTGGAAAAAGAATTACCGGTCCGTTCCAAGGATGAATTGGGCGAACTGACCAAATCGTTCAACCAAATGAGCGCACAATTGAAACAAAGCCGCGACCTGCGGCGAAACATGACGGCAGATATCGCTCATGAACTTCGCACTCCGCTCAGCGTCATCCTGGGACACACGGAAGCCCTGAGTGAGGGCAAGCTAACGGCAACACCTGAAACATTCGACATCATCTATGACGAATCCAAACGTTTGGCGCTTCTCATCGAGGACCTGCGGACGCTATCCCTTTCCGAGGCGGGCGAACTAACCCTGACGTTGCAACCGGTTTCGCCCACCGATCTGATCGACCGCGTTGTCGGCGCGTACCTGCCAAAGGCGCGCAGCCTCAACATTTCGCTGGAGACCAATATCGATGCAAATCTTCCGGATGTAAATGCCGATTTTCACGGAATCTTTCAAGTATTCGGAAACCTGCTGGATTACGCCA
>JBJKOR010000679.1:0-2351 GCA_046707185.1 Anaerolineales bacterium
TCCGCTTACGCTTATTGATCGGAGGAACTTGAAAAACAGCCGATGTAGACATATTTGGATTATACAACAACTATTTTTATTTCCTCCCAAAATCCGCCGGGTTCTCGCCCCAGGCTTGCGTATCCCACTTCAAGACCCTAAGGGTCTCTGCCCCTTCGGGGTGCTTCGCGAAGACCCTTAGGGTCTGAATCGCTTCTTCTCCGCGCTCGATAAGCGCAAACAAAATTTTATTCGATGGCAAACGCGCCAATTTGGTATTGCACTTCCCGGCTTGAATCCACCCAATCGCATTCAGCGAATCGGAATACACGGGCCAATCCAAATGATGGATGCGGAGCCAATCGAAGGCCAGTATGATGGCAAGGAATTCGCCGACGTTATTCGTCCCGTCCGCAAATGGACCGGCGTGAAAAATCTGCTCGCCGCTTTCGGTCTTGACGCCGCGATACTCGAGGCGGCCGGGCGAACCGTCGCAAGCCGCGTCCACACACAGGCTGGGAAGGATCGGCGGATTCGGAGCGAAGAGCCATTTTTGAGTCGAAGCCGGTTTACCTTTGTAATCGTCATAGGACGCGGCAAAAGCCCGCTCCGCTTCTGCGCGCGATTCGAACGCTTTGTATTGTGCGTTGGCGAAGCCTTTCACCTGCGCTTCGCATTCCGGCCACGAAGTGAAGATGCCGCGCATCCGTCCTTTCCAAACTACATAGAATTTTTGCTTGGGCATTTATTTCACATTCACGGTCACGGATCCCAGCGCAAGGATCGAACCATCTGCGGCGCTCAAATCTTCCACTTCGATTCGCACCGGCCCCGGAACTTTGATCTTGGACAAATCAACCGGCAACGAGAAAAAGCCTGGTCCGCCCGGCTGCAAAGATTTAACCATCAACGAGCCTTTATCCACTTGGTTGTTGTTTGCATCGAAAATCGCATAAGCCAGAGTATTTTCGAATGGCGCAATCGTTACATTCCCTGTCACGGTCAACGGCCACGAATTCATAAAGGAATCTCCGTTGGATGGATGCGAGATCGTGATCGCACGTTTACTGCCGTCCGCCGTTCGACTGACGAAACTTGTCAGGATTAATTTGCCCGCCGAGAGTTTATATGTGCGCTGTGTCGAGAGCGTCGCGCAGCACATCGGGTCATTCGTACCGTGAATGGTCGCGTCGAGAAAAATTTCCCCGTTCTGAATGCTGACACTGTTGATCTTCGGACGATCATCGATCAACTCCGAGGCAACCTGCACCGGCTGACCATTTTGATCCAACATCGCGATCAATGAAACAAAGACTCCGCTGCCGCCATAATTTTCCGCCAGCAAAACCGCCGCATCGCCCGCGCCGTCGCTATTCAAATCGCCAAACGCCATTTGCGGTGCGAGATTGATCGACATGTAATGAGGCGATGAAACATCTGCGGTGCTTTGATATGTGCCGTCCGCCAACTGAACCGTCGGGTGCGAATCTTCAGCCACCAACTGATATTTGGCATTCTTCACTTGATCTGCCGTCAAGGCCGAAGCAACCGTCGACGCGGCTTGCGTCACTGGAGCCTTCACGATCTCGGGGCTTGAAAACGACCCGCACGCCATTGATGCAAGCCCAAGAATCAGAAATGCGAAAAATGTTTTTTTCACTGCGTCACTGTCGCGTTGCTAATCGCCTTCCAAGTCGATCCGCCGTCCGTGGTTTTATAAAGGATGATCGTGTGTGTGTCGTTGGTGATCACAAAACCAATATTGTCGTTGACGAAATCCATCCCGGCGAAGTTATCGCCGAATGCAATGCCGGGTGAAACCGTCGACCAGGTTTTTGCGCCATCGTGCGTGACGAAAAATTCAGAGCCGTTCCACACAAAGCCGTCCGTGGCCGAGACAAAATCCATCGTACCGCCGTTGGAGATCGTCGAGGGCGGCAACGCCCAATTCGATCCGCCGTCGTGCGAATAATAAACCGCCATGATCTGGCCGTACTGATTGGTGAAATGGACCGGCAAATAGGCGTCCTGTGCAGTGACGAATTGCGGACCGACCGTCTCGAATTGAGCCTGGTCGTATCCCGCGGGAATTTGAACGGGCTGCAACTTCCAAGACTGACCGCCATCCTGAGTTTGATACAAGAAAATCACCCCGGGCGTATACGTGACGCCGCCGACCCAGGCATCCTTCATATCGATGGGCGTGATGCCGTCCTTAAGTCCGCCTAACGGCAGCGTGGTCAATGCGCCGGGTTGATTCGGATCGTTGGTATAGGTCTGCTTCCAGGTTTGCCCGCCGTCGGTGGTTTGAAGGATCGCGACGCCGTCCGATCCCGCCCCCGCGCCGAGGTCCGACATCATCCAGCCGTTGG
>JBJKOR010000680.1:0-1809 GCA_046707185.1 Anaerolineales bacterium
ACGCCCTGGATGTTTCGTCCGCTGTCCTTGTAGGTCAAGCGCAGTAGGTTGTCTTTTCGCAAACGCAACGTGCGGTTCGCGCGCGTCAAATCGCGGTTGGGTGTATCGAAACGCAAGTTGAGTTCGAGGGTGCGCGGCGCGAGTATTTGCGCCTTCAACTCACGAAGATTGAATTCGATCCTCGCTAAATCGGCGACGCAGAATTTGGCTTCGGTTTCTCTTTGATTCTCTGACATCGCTAGACTTTCGATAACAGATCGATATATCGTTTCAGCAAATCGGCGACCATGCCTCGCATCGGGATGGTGGCGGCGGTTCCATAGAGCGGAGCAGACGCGCCGTGTTCGCTGGGGTGCGCTTTCACGTGCGCCGCGGCCGCTTTCAGGTCCGCGATGAAGCGCTCGCTCACGCCGGGTTGGGTGTGCCGCAAAGTCACCGAAAGATGAATCCCGGCCGGTTTCTGCAGTGGGTTCAAACTCCAGCCGCGCGAACCCATAAAGTCCATCACATCATAGATGTTGAGTTCATCCGATGTAAATGCGACGACGAACAGCGAATCACCCATCAAATGGATTTCTGGAATCGCTTCGATGCCGGAACGGATGCAGGCCGCGCTTTCGAGGGTTTTCTTCGCCTCTGACAAATATCCCTGCTCGCCCATCGAAAGCATTGCCGCCCAACATACTGCAATCAATGCTCCCGGACGGCTGCCCGCGAAAGTCGGCGAGGTATATAAGCCGCCGGGCCAATCCGTCGCGGCGAAGTATTGATAACGGCGCAATTCCAAACCGCGATAAAGCACCACCGAACTTCCCTTGGCGGCGTAACCATATTTGTGCGTGTCTGCTGAAATGGATGTCACGCCCGGCAATCGAAAATCGAACGGCGTGACTTTGTATCCAAGTTTTTCCGCCCACGGAAGGATGAATCCTCCAAGACAGCCATCCGTGTGAAAACCGATCTTGTGCCCCCTTGCGATCTCGGAAAGCTCCGGGATTGGATCGATCACACCATGTGGATATGTTCCCGCCGTGCCGATCATCGCAATCGTGTTCCGATTGATTTTGCGCTTCATGGCCTTTGGGTCGGCGAGGAAATTTTCGTCCACAGGCACGCGGATCACTTTGATGCCGAAGTAATTTCCGGCTTTGTCGAATGCCGGATGGGCGGTGGTCGGTGCGACGATGTTGGGATGTGTGATTCCTTTTGTGTCACGCGCCCAATCACGATAGGTCTTCATCGCCAGCAAAATGCTTTCGGTTCCGCCGGAGCTGACCGAGCCGCAGATTGTGTCGGCGGTTTGAGAAGCGCCCAGCATATTCGCGGTCATTGCCACCACTTCCGCTTCGAACTTGGAAACACTCGGCCACACATCGGTGTGCAGCGCGTTGCTCTGTGAGTTGATGGTATAGATTTCATTCAGGAAGTCGATGAAATCCTGGTCGCGGTTATAGACCGCGCCAGAGACGAATCCATCGCGCCAACGCGCCTCCTCGTGCGCTTTGATGGCGTTCATCTCTTGAGTGATTTCTTCCCGCTTTCGTCCGGCCGCGGGAAGCTTGGAATAGGACCCGAAATCCTTGCGATATGGTTTCAGGGTCTCTTCCATGCCGCCCAGCATTTCACTGTATTCTTTTTCGAGCATGGCTTTTACGCGTGGGATGCGTTTGACGTAACGCTCTGCAACCGAAAGAATCCCCGGCGGCACCCATTTCAATTTGTTTTGAATTTCGTTGATGTCCATAATATTCTTATTCTTTCCCATCGCGCTGAGCGGAGGGTCGAGGAGCGAAGCGTACCGAGACCCGC
>JBJKOR010000681.1:0-3216 GCA_046707185.1 Anaerolineales bacterium
GGTCATGGTTTCATTACCCGATGCCCAGTTGGTCATTTCTTTCCAGAATGAGCCGGCGCCAACGGAGCCAGGCATCAGATCGGAAGCGTCGAAGCGGAAGGTGGTTGCATTCTTCAATGCCTGACCAATCGCTTGATCGACAGGATTTCCATACCAACTCGGATCGGCATCCTTTTGAGGCGCAAAGGCACCACCTTTGCTCATCCACACCTTGAGGTGCTGGGCTGAAGTGAAGTATTGCATCACTGCCATGACCTCAGGACGGTTGCTGGTAGCGCCCCAGATATCACCACCACCTTCAATCGGAGAACCATATTGTGCATCAATGGGTGGGAAGTAGAAAGCGCCATAGTCAACACCGGGTTTCGCAGTGGAGGGGAAGAAGCTGGAAATGAAGTTGCCGTTCATGTTCATCATGCATTTGGGCGGGTTGTCGAACATGGGCAGCGCCGAATCGTTGAAGCTGGTCTTGACAACGTAGGGCAGACCGCCGTAAACGTACTTGGGGTTGGTCCAGATCTTGGCCATGATGTCGGCGGCGTTGGTGACCTGCGGCGAGGAGAACTTCAATTTGCCGGCGATCCAGTTGTCATAGTCTGATGGAGGAGCTGTGCGCAGCAGGATGTTCTCGATCCAATCCGTAGCAACCCAACCGGTCGCAGAACCGGATTCGATACCGATGCACCAGGGAGTTTCTCCATCGCTGACCATTTGGTCCATCAAGGTTTGCAATTCAGCAAAAGTTGTGGGAGGTTTATAACCGGCCGCATCCCATGCCTTCTTCGGGTAATAAACGAAGCCTTTCACGTTGATGCGCTCGAAGATACCAGCGACAATGGGTCCGTTGGGGCCGGGCATCGTGGATTGGGTAATCCAATAGGGATCATAGTTCGCCTTAATAGGAGTCATATTGAGGTTTTGGCTTAGGTCAACAATCTTGCCTTCTGCAGCAAACGGTGCAAGCAGACCCGGTTGCGGGAAGTCAATGATATCAGGCGGGGTGCCGCCTTCGATTTCGGCCTTGATGTCGGCTTCGAAGTTCTTATCACCGTTGTATTGAATGGTGATGCCGGTCTTCTGTTCAAAATCTGCCATCGTGGCGTTGAAATTAGACTCATCTTGTGCCACGAAAGGACCTGTGGCGGTCACGGTCTTGCCTTTGAATTCGCCAGCCATCGCGCGGGCTACGAAATCATTGGAAGCAATCGCGCTGGTGGCGGTTGCGGCCGGAGCAGAGGTGGCGGCCGGGGCCGTGGTCGGGGCCGGGGCTTGCGTTGCAGGCATGGCCGTTGGAGTGGCTGCGCTTCCGCATCCGGTTAGCGCCATGGAAGCTACAAGAAGTACGCTTACCAATGACCACATAAATGTTTTCTTATTCATTTGTTCTCCTTCTTTCGAACATGTTTTTTCTTTCCGATTAATAAATTGTGATGGGGTTGCTCGTCGAATGTCTTATAGGCAATGGGCCTCCTTTCTTAATGTTCTCCGGTAAGATCAATTGGTCAGCCTCTGGCACGAGTCCCGCACGATAAGATTCGTATTCAAGCTCACGTGCTTTTCAAGAGGCTCGATCCCTTTCAGTAAACTCATCAGCATCAGGCAAGCTTGGCTGGCGAGTTCTTCAGCGGGCAGGTGGATGGTTGTCAATGGCGGGTCGGCAAATCTGGCCCAGGGGAGATCGTCGAAGCCGATCAGCGATATGTCCTGTGGAATTTTCAATCCCGCTTCACGTAACGCAGCTTTTGCGCCCATTGCCACATTATCGCTTGCCACAAAAACGGCAGTGATCTTTTTCCCAGTGTTCAAAATGGATTTCATGCGTTCATAACCGCTGGCAGGGTCGAAATCTGCATAGCGGATCAGTTCTTCATCAGGTTCTATCCCTGCGGATTGGAGCGCCTTCTTGTATCCCTTGACGCGGTCGGGGGCAGCTGTATAGGAGGCCGGGGCATTGGTGATACAGGCGATTTGTGTATGTCCGAGTTCAAGCAGATATTGCACTGCAATACTGGCTGCTGTGCAGTTGTTTACGTCCACGGAGTACAAATTGGAGTCTTCCAAGTGCCCCATCAACACCATCGGAATATCGCCGAGCTCGAAACCTTCGAGGGCAATATCATCCAGGCGGGGGGTGGCAAGGATCATTCCATCAATCCGTTTTGCCGCGGCAAGTTCCAGATAGGCTTTCTTTTGATGTTCGGTATCCACCGATTCGATCAACAGCCGCAGGTTATTCTGCTTTGTAACGGTCAACATTCCACTGATGATCTGCGGCAGGAAAGAATCGCTGGCAATGTGATGAGGACTGCGCGTCATCACCAAACCGATGACTTTGGACCTGCGGCTTGCAAGGGCCTGTGCAGCTGCATTTGGAACGTATCCCAGGGTTTCAGCTGCTTCCAAAACCTTTTCCTTGGTTTCCGCGCTGATTTGGAAACCCGGCGCGTTGTTCAGCACCACGGAGACAGTGGTGCGTGATACGCCCGCGAGTTTGGCAACATCATGGCTGGTGATACGTTTGGGTTTCAATTTTGGGGTTCCTGTTAGATGACACGTGTTACTAACACGCGTCAGTGTACCCTTATTTTCCCCTTTTGTCAAATGCTTTTTGGGGATGGTACATGGCTTTATCAAAATACTGTTGACAAACCCGGAGAAAGGCGACGAGTCCGCGCACTGGCTTGCTTAGAATTGTATAGTTATGTATCAGATCGAAGACACAGAATCCCGTTAATACACAGTTTACGAAAACCAAGTATCCTTTTGCCAGAGGAAAGGACGCTTTTTAATGAGCAAGGTTTTGCTTGTCGATGATGACGCACACATTCGCGAGCTTGTCCGCGTCTTTCTGCGGAATGGCGGCTTCGAGGTGATCGAGGCCGTGGATGGCGTGGACGCTTTATCCAAGATCGATTCGGTCAAGGTGGATTTGGCGATCATCGATGTGATGATGCCTAATATGGATGGCTGGGAACTGTGTCAGGAGATCAAGGCGAGTTTCGATATTCCCGTTTTGATGCTGACCGCCAAAGGTGAGACCGGCCAAAAGCTGAAAGGATTTCAACTTGGCACGGACGATTATCTCGTCAAGCCGTTCGAGCCGCTGGAGTTGGTGGCGCGCGTCAAAGTCTTATTGAAGCGTTACCGAATCGAGTCGTCGCAAATGATCCAAATCGGCGAGTTGCTGATGGATCGCAAAACCTATCAGGTCAAAGT
>JBJKOR010000682.1:0-3336 GCA_046707185.1 Anaerolineales bacterium
ATCCCCGCGCGGGAAGTCTTTCGGATCGAATCTGGGGCGCGGCACAGGAGGAAGTCTGTTCTGACAAAGCACAGCCAGACTCCCCTGCATGAGATCGGACTGGGTACGATAGTTCGAAATGCGAAGCGTGATAGTATCGCCATAGGGCAAAGCCGGCGGCATGATGTAATTGATGCGCACGCCCTTCCTTCGCACGGTTCCATCTCCCAACGGAACCATGACCTGCAACATGGCGTCGGCAATCGGGTAATCGGGCGTTGGTGCGCGCTGTCCGGCCCGGTCGATCATGACGCGCAAGGCATCGCCAATCCCATCCGGCGCCGCGCCCACGTGTTCCCAGCCGTTCGACGTGGTATACACATAGATGTGTCCCAGGTTGATGGCGATGTCTTCGATGTCGGATCGCGCGATGAGTTCGAGCAGGGGACCCATGCCAGATAGATCACCAATCAACCGCAGGATATATTCGGACGGCAATGTGACACCCGCGTCAATTGCCCGCGCACTCACCTCCTCAAATACACGGCGCGCCAGCGTCTCGATCTCCGTTGAGGAAAGCGAACGTTGGAGGTATTCAATTGCTTTCTTGGCGCGTCCTTCTTCCGCAAGAATATTCCACCAACGTTCCATCTCATCCGCTGAACGCGCTTCGGTCACAGGTTTTAGGGTTTTACCGGCAACGTCGAACATGGCTTATCCCTTCCCAAACCAGCCGCGTTTTTTGTTGGTATTCGGCAACAGCCCAACACGCGACGCGCCCTCTCTGACTGCGGGGACAAAGTGCGCGGCGAAGCCCAACAGGGAATCGGCGAAGGGGCCGAGTTCTTCGAGTTTCTCCTTCTTGTATCTCCAGATCAGAATGTCGTCGCGGCGATCTGAATTCACCGCTTGCGCGGCAAGACGTGGATCAACAATCGGCAGGATGCCGTTGGGGATCAAGGCGAGTTCGATCTTGTCTTCGCTCAACGCTTGCTGTAACATCTTGTGCGCCGACTTGAAGCCATCACCCACCACCTGGTTGTAGCAAAGTTTTACGCGGCTTCCCACAAACTCATGCGCGCTGCCTTTGCTGACAACGTTTGCTAGCGAGTTGATCATGCGCGCGATCCAGCGACGGGTTTCAGCGAGGTCAGGAATTTCAGGCTTGATCACAATTGCAATTCCCTCAGCAGCTTTCAACGCCGCGCGATGGACCACGTGCGCGGGATTGATCCCAACATCCATGATGACCACACCTCCTGCCGCGACCCCGGCTTCATACAGTCCCTGAATCACTTCCGCAACCTTCGCTTCCTGTTGCAGCACTTCATCGCCCAAGTCATCGGTGATGAGTCCGGGTAAAACACGTAACGTTGGCAAATTCTCCAAGGGTGTGAACGCATTCAGATACGCCGCGCCCGAAGCCACATCGCTCATGACTCCTTTATTGGCTTTGGCGATCTCGCGGCGAAGCAAACCGATCATGGTGGTGTTGACACGCTCCATGCGCATGTGATATTGCAGCGCGCCGGCGTTGCCGTCTGCATCCACGAGATAGGTGGTGATACCCGACAGTGCCAGCGCCACGGCGAGATTCACTGCCACTGTTGTTTTGCCTGTGCCGCCTTTTGGAGAAGTGATAGCGATCTTGCGAACCGCCATCCCCGATTGGATGCGAGCCGACATATCGCTGCCCAGCACCGCTCTGCGATATTGATCGTCCGCGGCGAGATTGCCGGCATCCGCGCGCCGAAGTTCTTCATAAAGTTTATTGATGTCTACATCCGAAGGCGGGTATGCAATAGCTGGCACACCCACACCATTTGCCCACGAAGACATTCCATCGCCCACGCCCGCGATCACAAAGATCAACTTACCGCGCTCGGCGGCTTTGACCAGACTTTCAGGCGAGACGGATGATTCGGGCGAAACAACGATCAAAGCGCGAAAGTCAAACAAATCAATGTGTTGGGGCGTGAATGCCGCAATCTGCGCGATGACGGAATGACCTTGTTCCGCCAACTGCATATTGAGTCGCGAGGTTACTGTTCCTGCGCCCAGCAGAAGTACTTGCATTATTTGCCTCCGTGCAGGACTTCTTCACGATCCGATTTGAACAAGTCCTCGAAGTCCCAGTAGGTGAAGCCGGCGGTTGGCTTTTCATCGCCGCGCGCCATGAGCGAGACCACCAGACGGTCTCCCTGTTGAAGTGCGAGCGATAATATTTCACGGCTTGCATTCGGAATGAGCAGTATCAGCATCTGTTTTTGATCCTGCACGGTGAAGGATGAATCTGCATTGTTTGTGGTGTTCGAATCGGTTTGCTTGGGCAATCCCTGAACGGCGATCACGCGCACGCCCATCGGGAACAAATCTTTTGCCAGCGGCGGCAGGGCGCGGTTCAAGGCGTCTGCCTGTTCGATCTCCTGCGGTGCCGGCGTTGCTGTGGGTTGGACTCCAACCCCAGGTTGAAGGATGACCTCGGGCATGGCAGTTGGCGTGGTCATCTGTTGCGGGCGGCTGGCGATCACCACAGTCACGCCGATCAGATCGCCGGGCAGGAACGCCTCGGCATCCGGCGCGACAAGGTTGGTCGCATCCAGTGGCAGAGGGAAGAGGCTATAGCCCGGATACTTCGCAAGCGCTGCCGAGAGTCTGGTCCCTTCCGCGGCTTGCGCCAGGATGGCAGATCGAAAGATGGGTTGCCCGTTGAAGATCGGTTGCGCCACCACACCGCCAACCACTCCTGTGACCTCCTCGCTGGGAATGTACAGGTTGGCGTTGTCATCCTGAAACACCGTCTTGACGGCGAGATCACTTGGAGCGATGACGTCCCCGATGTTGAGATCACGCGTGGCGGACAAGACAGAAATCGTGGGCGGCTTCTGCGCCGCACCCAGAGCATTCAGGGCGATGAACGCCAGCAGAAAGACGGCGACCGACACGCCCAGCACGACCACGTTGATGCCGGTCGAGGCGATTCGTTTAAGCATTGGTTCTTCTCCTATCATTGGAATTCCAGGGCAGGGAGCTCTGGTCGAATGCCTGCCGCAGGGCAGGGGTTGCTTCGATCACTTCTTCGAGACGTTGCATTGTTTGGTGCATGAGACTATATAGAACCATCATCACAAAATCGGTTTTCAAATGATTGGAATTGAACAACTGCTCATGCGCCTGAGCGACATTGCGAGCCACATCCATCACTTCGGAATTCGCCAGCGCCTCTGCGGAAATGCGCGGCATATCCGGGAAACATGCCTGGATCAAATCCGCCAGTTCTCTTGGGATGTTTTGCGAATTGTCCTGAATGGATAAGGCTGAAACCGTATCGGGCTGAGTGGGTGGACTGAGCAGATC
>JBJKOR010000683.1:0-2176 GCA_046707185.1 Anaerolineales bacterium
TGGAACAACTTCAAGCAAAAGAAATTAACGATGACGCCAGAAAATTATGGTGGAATATTCATCATACGGGAGATTTGAAACTTGAACTTTCCATTGATAACTCAACAAAGATAAATTTTATAACAACAATTTATAACGGCCTCTACGGTGAATTGCGTGATATTCACACAAGGCAACAACAAGTCATTACTTGGGGGGCAACAATTCTTGCTGGCGGTGGGCTTTTGACCTTGATTATCTCAAATACCGTAAGTATTCCGCAAAAACTTGTTTTTGCAATTGCTTTGGGCCTGCTCACATTTGTTTTGACAAGAACTATTAGCTTTTTATCGGAAGATAGAATGTCCATTGCACGACAATTGGATCGTATTCACCAAGTCATGGGAGCATTTTCAAAGGACTATTACGTCAATGGAACAACACTCCTTGATCCGATTTGGTATGGCTGGGGATTCGATAAAGACAAAGACGTAAACTGGCGACTTTCAAAAATATATCAAGTTACGCTTTGGGCAATCTTTTTCGTGGATGTGATTTTGCTTTTTGTAAAAGCTTAATTACTAATTGTGCAACCAAGTTTCCTGCAAATCGCCAAAACCTTCGCTGCCCGCCCCACCCGTCGCGTTGCGACACCCTCCCCAAATCCTACTAAATTCTAAATGTGCATCCTGAGTTTTCGTTGTCGGATTTGGGGAGGGAAGAGAGGGGCTTGAAATAATATTTTGATCTAGAATCACCTTACACAGATTACCAAGCCCTTCACGCCCAAGATTTTAAAATCTCCGCCATTCCATTTTTCCTGAAAACATCAGATTTCCTTGCTGGAAGGTCAACATTTCCTGCCGAGGGAGATGGATTTTCCTTATTGGGAAGTTGGCATTTCCTTATTGGAAAGTTCAAGTTTCCTTCCTGGATATTCCAAGTTTCCTTCCTGGATATTCCAAGTATCCTTCAAGGATATTGAAAGGATCCTTCCTGGAAATCCAATGTCCCTTTGCGGGAAATCGGTGCGAATTACCCCCTTTGGGAAGGGCGTCACCCGAATGTCCACTATTCTGCACGGAGAGTAATAGGTGGGGCTTGAAATCATGGTTTGATCTTGAATCACTTCGTGCAAATCCATCAAAGTGGGCGGATGCTTTTTCGCGGGCAAGCTTCACCCAACCTTTATTTCAGCTTTAAATAAACTTTACATTCCTTATGTATCATGCAGTCAACACTGATAAATCTGCAGTGCCTAACAAATCATACAAGGAGTAGTAAAAAATGAAAAAAATAATCGTGATCGTCGTGCTGGCGTTGATCGCCGTGGGAACCTTCACCGGAGTCGCGGCCGCCGCGTCGAACCAGCCTCAGACCGGCTTCCTCCATGATTACATGGAAAAGGCGTTCGCCCAAAAACTTGGCATCGCTGAGGCTACCGTCGAAGCTCAAATCGCTGCCGGAAAAACGCTCTATCAGATCCCCCTGGATCATGGAATCGCTCAAGCAGACTTGCCTGCTTTCATGCTGGAAGTGCGCACCAATGCCATCAAAGCAGCTCAAGCAGATGGTGTTGTTTCCCAAGCCTGGGCTGAACGGATGCTCCAGTCCAACAGTCGCGGTGCTGGATACGGCATGGGATATGGTATGGGATACGGCGTGGGAAGCGGTGGCTTTGGTCCCTGTGGCGGAACCGGCGTCCCGGTCGGCACTGGGGGGAACGGATATGGACGCGGGCGGGGAGCAAATCAATAACCTTTGCGTCAATAAAATCATTACCGAGGGTGGGACTATCCCCACCCTCTTTACGTTACAATAAAACCATGACAAAAATTCTTGTGATCGACGACGAGCCATCCATTATCAATATTGTCACAGCCTATCTGAAACCGGAAGGCTATGAGGTGTTTACCGCTTCGGACGGGATAAAGGGGGTAAAGGCGGCGCGGGCGTTCAAACCCGATTTGGTGGTGCTCGACCTGATGCTGCCGGGCATGGACGGGTTGGAAGTTCTTTCCCAATTACGCCGCGAGTCGAATGTGTATGTCATCCTGCTGACAGCCAAAACCGAGGAAACCGATAAGATCGTTGGCCTGTCGGTTGGTGCGGACGACTACTTGACCAAGCCGTTCAGTCCGCGCGAATTGGTGGCTCGCATCAAAGCCGCGCTGCGCCGTTATCAGCCCGGAACCGG
>JBJKOR010000684.1:0-2964 GCA_046707185.1 Anaerolineales bacterium
CCTCAGCGAACACTCCACCGCCACTGCCGGACTGCTCCTCCATAGCGGATGTGAAATAAAGCGTCTGGATAAGAAGATCGTGGCAGTTCCCTGGCCCATGGTTACAGGCTAGAAATTGCTCAAAAACAGGAACCGTACAACCAGAACATGACAACACATCAGTAACTGCTGATGCGTCTACCCACTAATAGAAAACATATCCAACTTACAAGATGATGGCGCTCAGTTATCTTGGATGTTGTCTTTCAGCATATGAAACAGATCCCGTTTGTTTGGAAGGGCAATATCAAGTTCCGATAACGTCCCCCTATCAGCACTAATGTTTTTGTCCAGGCAAGCCATAAAACCAAATGAAACTTGGACTTTGTTGTGTTAATCGAAAGACATGATAAGTAGCTTTCGCTGATTATGACAAGATACTCATAGGACTTATAGAACAGTCTCTGAATCAGTATCACGTTCAGTTTGGGTTAAACTGATCACCCGATTGCGTCCACTACTCTTTGCCTTGTAAAGCGCCTTGTCAGCAATGCTCAATAATTCTTCCAGCGAAATATCCTGGTCGCTGTAAAACACATACACGCCAAAACTGGCGGTCGTGGCAATTTTCTTTTCGCCGAAAGGGATGACTAAATGTTCAACCTGTTGCCGAAGTCGTTCAGCAACCTGAAAAACAGCAGATGCATCAGTGCCCGGGAGAAGCGCGATGAATTCATCGCCGCCATAGCGTCCTAAAATGTCACCGTTCCGTAAGCCGTTTAAGAAACATTTCGCAGTGCTACGTAGTATCTCGTCTCCAGCCAGATGCCCATGGGAATCGTTGATGTGCTTGAATTCATCCAGATCCATGACAATGATTCCAAGGGGCGTTCCATCGCGGCGTGCGCGCTTTAACTCTTGGATACCCAACTGCATCAAATAACGGCGATTAAAAATCCCTGTTAGACCATCAGTAGTGGCCTGTTGATTAAGCTTGTTTACCAAACCAACCGTTTCAGTGACATCCGTAATTAGAATTGCCATCCCGTTGGCTGGAAATGTTGTAGCATGGATAGGATAGGCTTTGGCATGATAGAAATGGATTGAGCAATCTGAAAATTCCACCGAAAACTCGAGTTGATTTACTTGTTTTGTCAGCAGGGGGTTCAATTGCTCTGCTAGCGAATTCCCCGGTGGTAGTGGGCTACCGATGCAAAACTCTATCGCTCCGGGCAGTCGCAAGGCCGCCTGATTCAGATCCTGCAAGTTTTGGTGGCGATCCAGCACCAGAAAGCCTTCTTGAATTGAGTCGAGCGCCAACTCTCTTGCGGCGGGGACGAGTTCAAAAAGTCCCAGTTTGAAGAGGGCAAAGCCAAAAAACAAGCCCGTCACCGCCATGCTAAAAGACGTGGGTTCGATCTTGCCAAACTGACTGGGAATTAGATCGAGAAAGTAAAAGATGGAACTGAGAATGGGCAGGAATGCACCGGCGGCAATCGCGATTGCCTGGCGTTTTTGCTTGAGCGGGACGCGTACCGCGTTCACAATCAGCAAGAGAAAAGCGCTGAGGATGGTCAGCTCCGTCCATACGGAGTTGATCTGGTACCAGGGGCCGGGTTCAAAAGCGAACACTGGAAAAAACTCGGTATGGACCAACCGGGGATTCAGATAATAAAGCGAGTGGGATGGCGTGGTGAAAACCATAACGAGGGTGATCATCGGGATGACCAGCAAGAGCGCCGCCAAGGCTTTGGGCAGTGGTTTGCGCCGGATGAAATGCAGCGCAAAAAGCAGCATCAGGGTTGGAATGAAGGCCAGACCGATATATTCAAAGTGGATGGTCTGGAAGACGTCTCCCAGGGTAGTGCGGGAAATCGAGATTGAATACCCTAGCGAATAGATGGCGACTCCCAGCATCAGGAAGAAAAATTCTCGCGCTGCCGGTACGCGAGAATGGAAGAGCGCCCAAGCGGCTAAAAATACTGCCAGCAGAGCGGATAACCCAAGAATAATGGAGAGAATGGCAGGTGACTGAGACATGCCCAATCCAAAGGACTTAATTGACTTTGCCTAGCTCACTCACAAAACCTTTTTTGATTCAAAAACTACTTCATTTCTTGAACGATTATAGGGTAATACGGTGCAAAACCACGTCCTTGCAATTATACAACTGAGATCAGTATTTTTCCCAAGTACAAACCTACGATCCCTGCTTTTGAGACACGTATTCAAAATCCAAAAGGACCCGATTCAATTATCTTGAACTAAGCGCTTCGCGCAACGACTTCTCACGATAACGATTTGCAACTGAATAATTTGGAAGGGGGTAAAGGGGCTATATTCTCCAAGTTGGATTCCAATTTCAAAAGGAGATAAAGCCATGACCGTCTTACGAGAAAAAATGCAAGAAGATATGCAACTGCACGGATTATCGAATCAAACTCAGAAGTTGTACCTTCACGCCGTGCAACAATTAGCGGAGCACTATCACAAGTCTCCAGATCTGATCGTGGAAGAAGAACTTCGTCAATATTTTCTGTATTTGAAGAAAGACAAGCACTATGCACCCAGCACGCTTGGCGTGACTCTCAGCGGGATTCGATTTCTGTATGAACACACCTTGCAACGGAAAATGCCAATCTTGGAACTCATGCGTTTTCCTCCTCTTCAAAGACTTCCCGTCGTACTTACCATCGAGGAAGTGCATTGCATTCTGGAATGTGTTCATCTGCCAGGCATTCGAATCTGTTTAAGGACCATCAATGGATGCGGGTTAAGAATTCGAGAAGGGGTTCATTTGCAAGTCCAGGATATTGATGCTGCTCAAGGGGTGCTTCACATTCGCAACGGAAAAGGAGGCAAGGATCGCAATGTGCCCTTACCCACCAAAATTCTGAATCTGCTGCGCTGGTATTGGAGTGTGCATCGGAATCCGAAGTGGCTCTTTCCATCGCGAAGGGAAGTTCCCAATCATCTGGATCAAGC
>JBJKOR010000685.1:0-1683 GCA_046707185.1 Anaerolineales bacterium
CGCTGTCCACAACTTGACCGTTGCAGCCTATATGCTCCAGCATTCCAGCAAGCTGACGCGCGAAGGCTGGCTGTATGAGCGCGAGTTGTTGAGGGAATTTCTCGTGGAAAATAAATCGCCTGAATTCATTAGAAAACATAAAAAAGATTTGGTGGATAGCGGCAAGCGGAAATTCAAGATCACATCGATAGACGGCAAGCCGGTCATTCACAAAACCACATGGACGAAAACGATTCTGGATGTTCGCATGGAGAATGCTAAAATCTATTGCGAAGATATAATTGCATGGGCGAAGTCCGCGTTGGAAGAGACGGAAGAGATTGCAATATGATTAGAGCGGGAATAAATTCCCTGCTCAGTACATGGAAGCGCTTCGCGCTCGCACAATGAGTCCGAAGGACTTTCATGAATTGAGGAGGAGATTCATCTCCGCCGAACCGAAGAAGCAGAAGGATTGAAAGTTTGAAAATTGTGAAAAGGAAGGAAAATATTATGAAACCCACAAGCCTATTTTTGCTTTTGTTCTTTTTATTATCATCTTGCACACCTGCTGCTACAGTCGTTCCAACACAAACAGCTATTCCAACATCAACATTGACGCCTGTTCCATCGCCAACTATCACCCCAACACCTGCGCCTGAAAATCTCGCTGACGCAAGCGACTTGCCAACATGGATTGAACAATATGTAAATGCCTATGGAGGCAAAGTCACTGTCAACGGAAGCGAGATGGATGCCAGTCAATTGACAAGTGCTATCAAAGCAAACCCAGATTCGTTTACGCAGACAAAACAAATCAATGGAATCGAATATTCATTTTTGGTGGTAAACGGGATTCCACTTGCACTAATGGGAATAAACGGAAAATGGGATGAAGCAACGCTTAAAAATATATCGAACTTAACGGATGTGTCTTTTGGAATTGGCGGAATAGTTGGTAGGTGCGAACCGCCACGTGAGTGGCGACAACACTTGACGAAAGATAACCGCCATATGATTGCTTACAGGATCCGCTTGCCGACGAAGGGAAAGTCGAATTGTTTGATGAGCTTGCCGCAAGAATGGACTTTGAGCAGCATGGTGCGGGTATAGAGGACGGCTGAAACGTATTGATGCGCCAGACGTTTGCCAACTTTGAATTTTGCACCCAGGATCGTGATGCGACCCGATGGTCGTATGCGCCGGATAAAAATCACGCGGCCGATACTCACGGGCAGGGGTTGCAGATGTCGACGAAAGTTGTGAGGCAAGGTCCGCGAGCTCAAATGTTTTCGGATTTGGGACGTGGTTTGAAAATTCAAGTTGGGATGGAGGTGTTCGTGAAAACAGATATCCATCATCGCCATCAACTCGCGGCGAACATGCGAGGGCGAGTGCAGCGGAATGGCCAACAGGCGTTCTTGCAGCCAGCCGTTGAAATTTTCGACGCTGCCATTTCGCCACGGTTCGTGCTCGGGGATATAGGTCAAGTCGACTCCCACGAGCAACATCAAACGGATAAAACGACTCAATGATCCAGGATGGGAGGTCAACCCAAATACATCGCTGTTGTCGACCTGCAATGTATCTGGAAGCCCTAATCGCTGCCAGGCGCGGACGACAAAGGCCAAGACCATTTCTAGCCGTGGTTTGGGCTGGAATTCGACAAAAACGGCCCCATCGTAGATGTCGCGGTAAACCAGA
>JBJKOR010000686.1:0-10211 GCA_046707185.1 Anaerolineales bacterium
TCAGAGTCCAAAGCGAGTTCAGGGCCAGCACAATGCCAGCCAGCGCTAGGATATTTCCTGCATAGCCAGGCTGACGAATCAAGCGGTATGGGCCGGTTGTGCAAACCGCATGTCCGCGCTCTTTTTGAATGCGTACCACGCTTGAAAAAAAGCGGTTTTCCACCAAAGCCCAGACTGCAATCCCGTAACCGGGCGCAATCAGCAAGAACCCGAGCAGGTCAGCCCACAGCGGGAAGACCGGAGACCAGCCGAAACGATGATCCAGCCCTGCAACAATAACCAACGGAAAACCCACGCTGAACGCCATCAACGGGGCAAGGATTTTATCCCAGGGTTTGACATCGGCGAACTTCTCAATATTGACGCGCTCGGCCATGATTCCGGGATGCCGCAATTCTGAGCAGGAGCGCCCGCCAATCCCTGCAATGAAAACCATTATGCTATACAGCCATGCCTGCCGCCAACCCCAGTCTCCGGCGCATAGCAGGAGGATGATGGGAATCAGCAGGTAAACGAAAGCCAATCCCAGCCATCGGGATAGGGGAAATTTTTCAGGGACAGTTTCCATTGCTTTCTCCAGTTACCAGATACCCGGCAAAAGACGATATCTGACCTTTTGAGTGTATTCGCGGTAGCCATTTAGGTCTTGCAATAGGAATTTTTCCTCGTTAACAATGCGCAAGACGAGCACTGGTAGGATCATCAAAGCCGGGAGGAGGGCCCAGTAAGAACCAAGCGCCAAAGGTGAAACCCCATAAACGAGAAAGACGCCCACATACATTGGGTGCCGCACAACGGCATAGGGACCAGTGGAAATCACTTTTTGATCAGCTGCTACTTCCACAATACGGGAAGCGTAGGTGTTCACACTGAAGACCCAAATCACAAGCAGATATCCGATAATGACCAAGACATCGCCTAAGATGGCCAACCAGATAGGCATTTGCGACCATCCGAATCGCTGATCCAATCCCGGTAGGATGAAGGCTGGCAAAAAGAAAAGCAATGATCCATAGACAATTTTTTGCTGTCGGGCTTGGCGTTCCCGAAACTGCATTCGACGCTCAAGCAATACTGGATCTTTTCTTAGCAAATAAGCAAAGGTCAGTAAAGCCAACGCGATCAAAGTCACCATGTACATCCAAGCCTGCCAAAATCTCCAAGTTCTGGCAGGCAGGAAGAGCAGAGCGGCAAGAACAATGAAGAACCCGATGAAGCGCGCAAGTACCATATAAGTAAGCCGGGAGGTTGAAAGTGTTATGGCCACAACGGTCTCCTTTCAAAACGAATCAACGTCCATAGGAAATCATTCCAAGAAACAGGCAGAATTCGCCCTTGGAAAAGATGGCACCGGAAAAAACTATATATTTGGGGTCGGCGGGGGGACGGTCAGGCTTGAAACGAACTTCGAAACTAAAACAGCGGGAGTTAGCTGGCGATAAAAAAGAAGCATCACGATCACAATTGTGGGAAGAGCTACAGACAAAATCAGGCCATCTGTAATTAAAGAATCCAAGGCTCCATCCAGGTCAAAATCAATGATTGGCACGAGTGAAAAAAACAAGCTCACGCTGACGCAAAATAAAATGCACCAGAGCACAAAGCGTGACTTGTAAAATGGCTTACTTATCCTGGACATGTTTTACGCCTTGCCGAAATAGCTGAATGATATGCTCGTCATCGACATAGTAATAAACTTCCTTCACTTCTTTACTGCTGACTGGCTTATGTTAATAATATTTTAAGCCACTTTTTTGTTTCCCTCAATAGGCAATTGGACTGGTGATTACCAGCATCTTCTTCGTCGCTATATTTTGGCATGGCTTCCCTTCACAAACACCCGGTTATGGGAAAAAATGGGGGATAAATCAGCAAATTGAGCAATTCCCAGACTTATGGATAATCACTAGGCAATTGGATAGGCGAATTCAAATGTATAATTCCAATAATTTGTCGCGGAAGGCACACGCATGAATCAAGTATACGACTACGTCATCATCGGTTCGGGGTTTGGGGGAAGCGTCTCCGCCATGAGACTCACCGAAAAAGGCTATTCGGTTCTCGTTCTTGAAAAAGGCAAACGCTACGATGATAAAGATTTTGCCAAAACCAATTGGCAATATTGGAAATATCTTTGGATGCCAGCCATCCGCGCCTTTGGCATTTTGCAGATTAGCATTCTCAAAGGCGCAATGGTTTTGCACGGCGCGGGAGTCGGCGGCGGAAGTTTGGGTTACGCCAACGTGCTCGAAGTTCCCACCGATGAAACCTTCGCCACGCCCGCCTGGAATCAATCCATTGCTTGGGGAAAAATTCTCAAGCCCCATTATGAAACCGCCAAGAAAATGCTCGGCGTGGCGCGCAATCCGAAATTATGGAAAGCCGATGAACTTCTCAAACAAATGGCGGACGAACGCGGCATGAGTCAGACCTTCCGCGCGACGGATGTCGGCGCGTATTTCGGCGAGCCGAATCAGACCGTGCCTGATCCGTATTTCGGCGGAGAAGGTCCTGCCCGCGCCGGATGCAATCATTGCGGCGGCTGCATGGTCGGATGTCGATACAATGCGAAGAACACGTTACCCAAAAATTATTTGTATTTCGCGGAGAAGAATGGTGCCAAGATTATCTCGGAAGCGGAAGTGATTGATGTGGCCCCCCTCGTCCACTCCCTTCGTTCGGGACACTCCCCCCAAATCCGACAAAGTCGTATTTGGGGGGAGATGGAGGAGGGCGAATACGAAGTAACTTATCAAACCTCCACTTCCCCATTCAAAAGAAAGTCTTCAGTAAAAGCCAACAATGTCATCTTCTCCGCAGGCGTGATGGGAACGATCAAGTTATTATTGAATCTGCGCGACGAGAAAAATTCTTTGCCGAATCTTTCTCCTCGACTCGGCGATATGGTGCGGACGAATTCCGAAGCGCTGCTTGGGGCTGTCGCAAGAAAATCAGATATCAATTATTCAGAAGGCGTTTCGATTTCATCCATTTACAACCACGATGAGATCACGCGCATCGAGCCGGTGCGTTATCCCGATGGTTCATCGCTGATGCGTTTTCTCGCCGCGCCGTTGATTGATACGGATGCCAGCGTGCCTATGCGCATCTTACGTTTTGCAGGTTGGGCAATCACCCACCTCGTTGATTTTTTGAAAGCGTTGGTTCTCCCAGGCTGGGCGCATAACGTGACGATTTTACTGGTCATGCAACATGCTGATAATCGAATGCGATTTAGAATGGGACGCAGTTTCTTCACGTTGTTCCGGCGCGGCATGGTTGCGCAACCTGAACCGGGTTATGAGATCCACGCGCAAGTGAAAGGATCGCACGAGTTGACACGTGACTTTGCAAAGCGCACAAACGGGATTGCTTTAGGTTCTGTCGGTGAGAATTTATTGGGGCTTCCGACCACGGCGCACATCCTCGGTGGCGCGCCGATTGGAAAAGATGCCAGCGAAGGCGTAGTGGATGAAAACTTTGAAGTACATAATTACCCCGGCATGTACATCATTGACGGTTCGATCATGCCCGCCAACCCGGGAGTCAATCCGTCATTAACGATCACTGCGTTGGCGGAGTACGCGATGAGCAAGATTGGGGAAAAACATTAGCCACTGATTTCACGGATTAGCACGGATCATTTTTTATTCCAAAAATCAGTGAAAATCGGTGACATCGTACTCGATGAGTAAATCCGTAGCGAGATTTTTTAGGAGGCGTGATGGCAGAGTTGCTTTATAAAGAATTAACCTTTGCGGTAATTGGCGCGGCAATGGAAGTCCATAAAATTCTTGGACCTGGATTCTTGGAAGCCGTCTATCAATTGGCATTGGAAAGAGAATTGACATTACGCAATATCCCATTTGAGCGGCAGGTTCACCTACCCGTTACGTACAAAAATGTTTTGTGTGGTGAATATATCGCGGATTTGATAGTGGATGGAAAGCTGATCGTTGAAATCAAAGCAGTTTCCCGATTCGCGCCAAATCATCAAGCCCAAGCAACGCACTATCTTACCGCCACAGGGCTTCGTCTCGCTCTCCTATTAAACTTTGGCACCGGCTCTTTAGAGCATCGCCGCGTGATTAAGTAACCAAAAGTCAGTGACAATCCGTGTAATCCGTGGCAAAAGCTTTGCCCATTTTCATCATGATACAATCGCTCTCCGAGGATCAAGAACTTAATGCCATTGGATTCCATCATCGTCCAGAAATTAACCAAAACCTACCAAGTCTCCGAGCGCGAGGGCGGATTCATTGCCTCGGTGCGCGGCTTCTTCAAACGAGAATTCAGCGATGTGCTCGCGGTGCAGGAAGTTAGCTTTCGGATTCAAGCGGGAGAAATTGTTGGCTTTCTCGGTCCGAACGGCGCGGGCAAAACCACAACCTTGAAAATGTTATCCGGTTTGTTGAATCCATCTTCAGGCAAAGCGCAAGTGCTGGGCTTCACGCCGTGGGAACTCAAGGCCGATTATCTGCGCGCCATGACGCTGGTGATGGGTCAGCGCAACCGGCTCTCGTGGGACATTCCCGCCGCCGATTCTTTTCTGCTCGACCAAGCCATCTATCGCATCCCGGATGATGTGTATAAAAAAACATTCAAAGAACTTGATGAACTGCTAGAGTTGAGTCCACTGATAAAGAAGCCGGTGCGTAATCTTTCGCTTGGCGAACGAATGAAATGTGAGCTTGCCATCGGTTTGATCCACAATCCCAAAGTTTTGTTCCTCGATGAACCTACCATTGGTCTCGACATCACCGCACAGTCCAGCATCCGCGACTTTTTACGGGAATACAACCGTCGAACCGGCGCGACGATTCTGTTGACCAGCCATTACATGGCGGATGTTACGGCGTTATGTGAACGCGTCATCATCATTCATCTCGGCAAGCTCAAATACGATGGCAGTCTTTCCGATCTTTCGCACAAGATCGCGCCGTTCAAATTGATCGGCGTGATGCTGCGCGATCCGTCCGTGTATGATCTGGCAAAATATGGCAAGCCGGTCAGGGTCGAGGAAGATCGGGAGAAAAGTTATATCCAAGTCAATGCGAAAGATGTCACGCGCATCACCGAGCGAATGTTAAAAGAACTTCCCATTCACGATATCACCATCGCCGATCCGCCCATCGAGGATGTGATCGAGCAGACCTTCGCGGAATAAAATGCTTCGCATCTATCAACGCATGGGCCAAGTCAATTGGGCGGAACAATGGCAGTACCGCGCCAACCTATTTATGTACATTCTTTATTGGCTGGTCACGCCGATTGTTTACATCGCGGTCTGGACTTCCATCGCCAACGCGCAAGGCAGCGTCAGCGGTCTGACCGCCAACGATTTCATTATTTATTACATGGTCATGCTGCTTGTGGATCAAGTTACCGGTGAAACGGTCGTCTACAATTTTGCATACAAGATTCAAGACGGATCATTATCCAGCGAAATCATCCTGCCAGTGCATCCGTTGTTGACGCGCACGCTAATGAATAATCTTGCCTTCAAAGTGATGACATCCTTTATTTTGATTCCGGTTTGGATATTGCTCTCGCTTCTTTTCCAGCCGACGTTTGCTTCCGTTACCCTGACCAACGTTCTGCTGGCAATTCCTTCCCTAATCTTCGGCTTCGCAATCAACTTTTTACTGAGTTCGGCAATCGTCTGCATCGCGTTCTGGACGACGCGCGTTTGGTCATTGTATCGCTTGTATGGGATTCCGGTGGCATTATTCTCCGGTCAATTCGTTCCATTACAACTTATGCCCAAAGTTATTCAAGTGATGTCCGTTTATCTGCCTTTTCAATTATTCAAATATTTTCCAACTGAACTAATTCTAGGAAAACTTTCTACGAATGACATTTTGCTCGGATATAGCATGGACATTGTCTGGTTGATTGTCATTTATGTCGTTTTCCACATTGCCTGGCGCGCGGGGCTCAAACAATATACGGCGGTTGGTGCATAATATGACATCAATTCGGAATAAGCAAACAAACATTCTCATTTCGCTGAGCGGAGGTCGAGTAGTGCCAACTGGCGAAGCCATGTTGAAGCACGTATCGAGACCGCAGTCGAAGCGGACAAAAAATAGTTTTCAACCCTCCGGGAGATTGCTTCGGTGTCTCGCTTCGCTCGAGAACACACCTCGCAAAGACATATTTATTTTAGGCAGATAACATGGAAACTCTGCGTTTGATTCGGACATTCATCAAAATCAATGTCGAAATGTCGTTGGCATATCGCTCCGAAGCGATTGTGGAATTTTTGCTTGACTTGATGTGGCTGGGCTGGGAACTACTCAGCTTACAAATCATCTTTTGGAATGCTCAATCATTGGGCGGATGGAATCAAGGCGAACTGATCGTATTGATGGGCGTGCTCCTGATGGTGAATACGTTTATGTCGGCACTGATCTGGCCCAATACAGAATTCTTCAACGCCGCCATGCACGACGGCTCGCTGGATTACATGCTGTTGCAGCCAGTAAACAGTTTGTTCCTTGTCACTTTTTCGCGCATTTCCATTTGGCGCATTGCAGATTTGATTGTTGCCATCATCCTGATCGTGACCGGAGTCAACCTGGCCGGAGAAGTTGTCACACCGTTCAACACTGTGACCTTTCTTCTGTTGATGATTTCAGGTTCAATAGTTCTCTACAGCCTTTGGCTTGTATTGATTGCCTTCACCTTTTGGTTCACCAAGTTCGACAACAACGTAACCATTTTACAGGCGCTGACGGATACAGGGCGTTATCCGATCACCGTTTATCCGTGGTGGCTGAGATTCATCGTTACATTCATCATTCCTATTGGCCTGGCAACCACGATTCCAGTTCAAGCTCTGCGTGGGGAATTGAATTTGGGACAAGTGCTTACATTTCTTGCTGTAAGTGTCGTTACTTTATTGGTTGCGTCACAAGTCTGGAGAATCGGAATCAAACGTTATAGCAGCGCAAGCAGTTGAAAGCATGTCATTGCGAGGGCATTCTTCCCGAAGCAATCCCCCCATTTGAAAGAGGAGATTGCTTCGTCGGGACACTGAAGAACGCAGTGCAGGCAAACACCCTCCTCGCAACGACATAAAGTAAAATAGTTCTGTGGAAATTCTTTATTTAGATGAACAAATCATCGTGCTGAATAAACCAGCGGGCTTATCCGTTCTTCCCGATGGATGGGAAAAAGATTCGACGTATTTATTCAAATTGCTTGAAGAAGAATATGGAAAAGTCTTTATCGTTCATCGCCTTGATAAAACCACTTCCGGCATCATGATCTTTGCGCGCACTGCGGAAGCGCATCGCACCCTCAACATGCAATTCGATCAGCATCAAGCGCAGAAGATTTATCACGCCATCGCCATTGGTAATCCAAAATGGGATGAACATATTGCCAAACATCCGCTGCGAGTCAATGTGGGGCACAAACATCGCACGATGGTGGATGACAAAAACGGGAAACCATCCGAGACGAGATTCAAGGTTCTGAAACGGTATCCGCTTCATACGCTGCTCGAAGCGGAATTAATGACCGGACGCACGCATCAAATCCGAGTTCACGCGTATGCGTTGGGTTATCCATTATTAGGCGATGTTCTTTATTCGGCGCCAGAAACGGATTTAATTTCACGTCCCGCACTACATGCATATTCTTTAACATTCAATCATCCAACAACCAACGAACGATTAACGTTCACCGCGCCGTATCCGCCCGATTTTCAAAACGCGTTGGAACGTTTAAACGTTTGAACGTTTAAACGTTTGAACCGATTACGCAATTTTTCTCGCTTCCATGTAGAAGCGTTTCTCGCGCGCCTCGCCCATCGAAAACGTCTTGCGCGGCAGCGCCCCATCAAGGATCACGGTCTTGAACAAATCCGATTTGCTCATGCCCGGCAGATAAATTCCGGCATTATTTGGCTGGCTTCCCAACTTCACCACCACATCTTCGCCATGCACATAATCGATCTTTTCCGCGCCGCCGTCTTTCATGAACGGATCGAGGAAAGCTTGAATCGTGCCAACCGGCAAATTGGACGACGGATGCACAATCTCGACGACGCCAAATCCCTTTCCGCCTCCAACCACGCCGATCACTTGACTCGCTCCACGATGTCCATCCACCGCCTTGACCATTTCATCCGCGCTGGGGACGGACGTGTATTTGCAATTTGCGCCGAAGGATTTTTCCAGCGCGGGGAACAAATCCTTCTTCAATCCAAACAACACGCGATGAATCGGCTCGAAATCCAAACCGTCATCATGGACATTTTCGACTTCGACCAACGCATAGCGCGCCGGATGATCGATGCCAACCTGCGACTTGATCTTCTCCCAAATGGCTTTGGCGGTTGCCAGCGAATGATTGCCGTCGCCCATTGCAAACAGCAGAACCGGTTTATCTTCCCCGATGTCATTTTTCGCGGCAAAGGTTTCAGGCTTGGCTAATCCGCGCAACGCTTCGATGATTTGATTTTCGTGAGCAGCGTTAACAGCATAACCTGCAAGATGACCGCTATCGAACATGAAATCGAAATCGTAAAGCTTTTCGAGCTTCGATTTTGAGTCGCACAACGGTTCGATCACAGTCCGATTCGGATCGTCAATTAAAACCAAAATATGTGGAAATTCCAGCGCCGCGCCTTCGCGGATTTACATACGGGGCGGCAGACGTTCGACGATCGTTCCCTCGGTTGCGCGGATCAGACTTGATGAGCCTTTGGTGTAATCGTAATATTCCAAATCCAGGGCGAGGAGTATGCCCTTGCGCGTTTTTCCTGCAACCGTTCGCTCCACATAAATAAAGCCGTCACGCGGCTGTAAGATTCCAGCATCCAAATATTTCCGCATGGACGATTGAATATTCTTGATGCGTTCTTCAGCGCCCGGTTTTTCCAAATAGACTTCGGGAAACGTCAAGTTCAACGTGGATGGCGCGTCGCCGACGAACTCCTCGACTTGATGCCAATACTCCGGCTCGGAGGTGAATTGGTCACAGGCAATCACCGCCCATTTCTTTAAATCTGTGCCTTGCTTCGGTAAATAGACTTGTGGGATTTGAATGCCGATGTCACTGATAATTTTCATCTATTCATCCTATAAATCATATGTCGTTGCGAGGAGGGTGTTCGCCTGCACTGCGTTCTTCAGTGTCCCGACGAAGCAATCTCATGTGATTTCCAAACAAATGATTACATAAAAAATGAGATTGCCACGCTCGGTCTCGATACGGCGGAAATACACCGCCTACTCGACCATCGCTCGCAATGACATCGAGTCATTTCTTCGCAAACGCGATCAACTTCTCCGCCACTTCCACGCCGATGCGACCCTGCGCTTCATGTGTCGCGGCGCCGATCTGCGGCGAACCGATTACATTCGGAAGCTTGACCAGTTTCCAGTCCGTCGGCGGTTCTGTGGCATAGGTATCCAATGCCGCCCCCGCCACTTTTCCGCTGACCAAGGCCTCGTACAAGGCATTCTCGTCAATGATGCCGCCGCGCGCACAGTTAATGACACGCACACCATTCTTCATCTTGGCGAACTTCCCGGCGTCGATCATATTGGCAGACTCTTTGGTCTTCGGTAAATGCAAGCTGATGTAATCCGCTTGAGCCAGGAGTTCATCAAGCGAAACGAGTTTCACTCCAGCCAGTTCCTTCACGTATGGATCGTATGCAACAACCGTCATGCCCAAAGCCGAGGCGCGTTTGGCAACTTCCTTGCCAATGTTGCCCACGCCAATCAAGCCGAGTGTCTTGCCGCCGATCTCATCGCCTTCAAAAGCCTTCTTTTCCCATTTTTCGGACTTCACCGAAGAAGTCGCCTGATAGAGCGAACGCGCCAACATAAGCATATAACCGATGGTCAATTCGGCAACTGAATTGGAACTGGCCAGCGGCGTGTTCATCACAGTGATGCCCTTGGATTGGGCATACTCGACGTCAATGGTGTCGAGGCCGACGCCGCCGCGCACGATCACTTTCAGGTTGGGACAAGCATCGATCAACGGTGCCCGCACTTTGGTCCGGGAACGAACGACCATACCGTCATAGGCGGGCAAGACTTTCATCAAGTCTTCCGGCGTGATGTCATCGCGCACATCCACGTTCAGCCCGCCCGCACGCATTTGATCAACGGCCTCTTTCTCGGTTTTATCACAAACTAAAAACTTCATCAGATGCTCCAAATTACGAATTGAAATGAATGGCACAG
>JBJKOR010000687.1:0-2818 GCA_046707185.1 Anaerolineales bacterium
ATGTGATTCTGCTGACCGGTAACAGCACGATTTACAAACTGCCGATCACCAGCGATATGGCTCCGATGGCATATATTTCGGTGGTGGTGGTGAAGGGCGCTGATCCCTCAACTAACTCGCCCCCGGACTTCAAAATCGGCATGGCGCGCATCAATGTAGATACCAGTCAGCAGACGCTGAATGTCAGTGTTACGACCGACAAACAAACTGCAGGGCCGAACGATAACGTGACTTACACCATCACGACCAAAGACCAAAGCGGCAAGCCGGTTTCGGCGGATGTATCGCTGGGGGTGGTGGATAAAGCCGTCCTCGCTTTGGCCGCGCCGAATTCCCCGCCGATTCTGAAAGCTTTTTATCCCGCTACCGGACTTGGCGTTCGGACTGCGCTTGGGCTGGTCTCCAGCGCCGACGATTTCAACGCGCAATATAAAAGCAGTATTCCCGAAGGCGGCGGCGCGGGCGGCGGAGGCGGTAACGAAGCCAGCCTCGGTATTATCACCGTGCGGCAGAACTTCAAGGATACAGCCTTCTTCCGGGCGCAGCTCACCACCGATGCAAACGGCACGGCGCAAGTGACGGTGAAACTGCCGGAGAATTTGACCACCTGGGTTGCGGATGCGCGCGCCGCCACAGTCGATGGACGCGTGGGACAAGCTACGGATGAACTCGTCAGCACCAAACCGCTCTTTGTGGATTTGCAGACGCCGAGCTTCTTCGTGGCGGGCGACCAGGCGCGCATCGGCGCGGTAGTTCATAATAACGGCAGCGATCTGCTCAAAGTGGATGTGTCGTTGGATGCGCAGGGAGTCCAGTTGATTACGCCTGCTGCACAAACGGTGGATGTCGCTGCGAAGAATCAGGCTTACGTCACTTGGGATTTGAATGTAAATCAAGATGCCACACGCGTCGATCTGACTGCGCAAGCCGTCAGCGGCGCATTCACCGATTCGAGCAAGCCTCCGCTGGGCACGTTGTCAGGGCAGGGCATCCCGGTTTACACCTACACCGTGACCGAACCGGTGGGAACGTCGGGCATCATCTCCTCGGCGAATTCAGTGACCGAGTCGATTTTGCTTCCGTCGAATCATGATTACACGGATGCGAATGTCTCGGTTCAAATCTCGCCTTCGCTGGCCGCTTCCATGGAAGACAGCCTCACCTATCTGCAAGATTATTCCTACTATTGCATGGAGCAGACCATCTCGAGCTTCCTGCCGAATGTCGTCACGACGCGCGCTCTCAAACTGGCAGGCATTTCCAATCCGACGTTGCAAAGCAAGCTCGACGCGCAAGTCAATTCCGCTTTGCAGCGCATCTATGCCAAGCAGTTGGCGGATGGCGGCTGGAATTGGTGGGACGGCTCGAACAGCGATCCGCAGACGAGCGCCTATGTGATGCTGGGTTTGTTCGAGGCCAGGGACGCTGGCTATCCGGTTTCATCGGACGTGCTGGATAACGGCACCAAGTATTTGAACGAGAACCTTCCTAACTTGTATCAGAACGCTGCGACGTGGCAATACAACCGTTATGCCTTCATGCTGTATGTGTTGGCGCGTGGGGATGTTCTACAGGCCGGGCAGACCAACTTCATTTACGAGCATCGCACTTCGTTAAGCTTGTATGGTGAAGCGTATCTGGCGCAAGCGATGTACATGTTAAATCCCAAGGACACGCGCATCAACTCGCTCATGTCGGACCTGGAGGCGGCTACCGTACTATCGGCTTCGGGCGCACACTGGCAGGAGAAAGGCCCCGTCGATTATTGGAACTGGAACACCGACACGCGCACGACCGCCATTGTCTTGAATGCCTTTGTGCAGATCGATCCGAAGAGTCCCATCACCGCGAATGCAGTCCGCTGGCTGATGGCGGCGCGGCAAGGCAAGAGCTGGTATTCGACTCAGGAGACAAGTTGGGCCTTGATCGCCCTGACCAATTGGCTGACCGCCTCGAATGAATTTCAAACGGATTATTCCTACGCGGTTGGGCTTAACAACAATTCCATCGCCAGTGGTGTAGCCAACAAGGATAATTTGACGCAGCCTGTGAATTTGCAAATTCAGTTGAAAGATTTGTTGAAGGACACGGCAAATTATCTGGAAATCACGCGCAGCGATGGAACCGGCAATTTGTATTACAGTGCGTATCTCAGCGCGACTCTGGCCGTGCCTTCGCTGCCGCCGCTCGATTCGGGCGTGAGTCTCTCGCGTCAATATTTCACGCTGACCGATTCGAAGCATCCCATCACGAGCATTCAGCGCGGCGACTTGGTCAAGGTGCGGCTGACGGTCGTCGTGCCGGACGATCTGCATTATGTGGTCATCAACGATCCGCTGCCCGCCGGTTTCCAGGCAATCGATGCCTCCATTACAACCGATATGAGCGTGCCCACCAAGTACACCGCCCAGGATTACACCGAGCGCGGTTATGGCTGGTGGTACTTCGATCACACCGAATTGCGCGATGAGAAGGTTGTACTATCGGCAGATTATTTGCCCGCCGGAACCTACGTTTACACGTATCTGGCGCGTGCCAGCACCGCTGGGACGTTCAACGTCATCCCGCCGACCGCATCCGAGTTTTATTTCCCCGATGTCGGCGGACGAGGCGCAGGAAGTACATTTGTGGTGAAACCTTAGGCCCTACCCCTTCCCTCCCCAGATCTTTTAGATTTGGGGAGGGTGTCACGGAGTGACGGGTGGGGCTGGCAGGGTGGGCTTATCAAATGTCAGCGGACGAGATGCGGATTATCGTTTATTAATGCAGTGATATAATGCGAATATTGAATTGAATCACACAGGTGCGCCGTACGATG
>JBJKOR010000688.1:0-5272 GCA_046707185.1 Anaerolineales bacterium
GGGTGGACATCTTCAAACTGAAAGACGGCCTTATCTGTGAAAAGTTATCGTATGTAAAAGGATAATTTGATGTCATTGCGAGGAGGCTCGAAGAGCCGACGTGGTAATCTCATGTAATCGCCAAACAGGAGATTGCTCCTCGAATACTCGCAACGACAGTGGAAAGGAATTTATTTTATGAATGATTCTGATCTCTCCCACCTGCGCGCCGCGATTGAGCTTGCGTGGAAAGCGCGCCGACAAGGCAACCATCCCTTTGGCGCGGTATTGGTCAATGAGCAAAATCAGATTTGCTTGGAAGCGGAAAATTCCGTTGTCACGGAACACGATGTCACCTGTCATGCCGAGACCAATCTGGTGCGGCTGGCGGCCAGACAATTTCCCCTCGAGCAGCTTGCTCGATTTACTTTATATGCCAGCACGGAACCGTGTGCGATGTGCTCAGGCGCGATTCATTGGAGTCACATTGGACGAGTGGTTTATGCTCTAAGCGAAGCGGATTTATATGGCATCGTAGGCGAATCGACTGAGCATTTATTGCTGCCATGCCGCGAAGTATTTGCTCACAGTCGACAGCCGATGGAAGTCATTGGTCCGGCATTGGCATTGGAGAAAGAAGCCAGGGCGGTGCATGAAGGATTCTGGTCGACGATATAAAGCAGGAAACTCCATGCAAAAAATTGCATGGAGTTTCTTAACTAACCGGACTTCAGGATAGGGACAATCCTCGCCCTGAGCGGACAATGATCCTGGGCCTGTCGAAGGGTAACCTTAGAACCAAAATCTGCGCTTCGACTTCGGTCTTCGCTTATACTCCGACCTCCGCTCAGCGAGATGAGAGTGTTTGTTCGCTTATCTGAACTGACGTTCTTTATTTTCCAAGTAATACATCTGCCAAGTCGGCGGTGCTGGGTAAGATCAAATCGGGATTCTTTCTTCGCAATTCATCTTCCTCGCCGAAGCCGCATAGCACGCTGACGGTCTGCGAACCGGCGGCTTTCCCGGCGCGCACATCCACGGCGGTATCGCCGATCATCACACAAGCCTCGGGCGTAACTTCCATTTTTTTCGCGGCCAGCAGGATTGGGTCCGGGTAAGGTTTCGTGTGTTCGGCGCTCAAAGCGCTGACGACCAAATCGAAATATTTCACCAGGTCGAATTCCTGCAAAAAAACCATTGTGCTGTCTTCATCGCGCGCGCTAATAATGACCATGGGATAACGCCCTTTGAGCCGCGTTAACATTTCCTTCACGCCGGGGACGATCAGAAACTGCCGCCATTTCTTTTTGCGGTGACGATAGATGAAATCGATCAAGGTAATGATCGGTCCATCCAGCCCGATTGTGTCACTGAGACCCAACAAGGCATTGCCCGGCGATTCGACCCACATCACGAGTCGGCGCGCCGCCCGATCCGGATCACGCACCAGAAAGCGTGGCAGCCGCCGAAACCACGCGGAAAATTTATTGGCGTAATAATCGTCCGTATCGCTCAGCGTGCCGTCCACATCGAAGCACAACACGCGGATTTTGTTCCTGTCCAGCATGGTTCAATTTTATACGATTTCGCAACCTTTAACCAGCGGGAGAATGCTATACTTTTCATAGAAAAGGAGCTATTCTTTCCTTGGAAGTTCAAGAAGTAGATTAAAATTACAAGGTTCTATAGCGAAGACTTCTCATGCCCAAAGACCGCACCCAAACCCTGCTTGAGCTTCTAATTCAAGTCAACCGCGATGTCGCCGCGGCGCTCGACCTGCGAACGGTTCTGCAGAATCTGCTCCTGGCTGCCACCCAAAACGTGGGCGGCGAGCGCGCCAGCATTGTCGTGCTCGACGATAACGGCCAGCCCATCGACTCCACCACTATCTTCGGCAGCGACTTGCGCGAACACACCACACAGCAATTAAGGGAAACCGTGGATCGCGGCCTGGCGGGTTGGGTCATTCAGAATCGTCAGCCTGTGCTGATTTCCAATACAAGCCGCGATGAACGCTGGCTGCGCCGCGCCGACGATGAGACCAATCGAAGGGCCAAGTCCGCGATCTGTGTTCCGCTTCTGGCGCGCGAACATTTGGTGGGCGTATTGACCCTCGTCCATCCTGTCCCCAATGCCTTTACCGCCGAACACTTCGAACTGATGAAAGCGATTGCCGATCAGGCCAGCATTGCGGTATACAACGCGCGTTTATACAATGAGTTGCAAAGCGCCCATCAGCGCTACCAGGAATTATTCGAAGAAAGCATCGACCCCATCTTCATCACGGACTGGGACGGCAGGATTCTCGAAGCCAATCGCGAGGCTGTGAGATTGTCGCACATCGATTCGCAGGATTTGCAGAAAATGTCCATCGACCAGGTGCATGAAGTCCAATGGAACACGACCGGGATGGAGTTCGAGAATCTACGGACGGGTGGTGAGGCCATCTATGAATCGGCGCTGCACAAAGCTGATTCGAGCACCGTGCCGGTGGAGGTCCACGCGCGACGCGTACAATTCCGTGATACCAATTCCATTCAGTGGACGCTGCGGGATATTACGGAGCGAAAGGAATTGGATTCCCTGCGTGAAGACCTAACGGCGATGATCTATCATGACCTGCGTTCGCCGTTGGGAAACGTCGTTTCCAGTCTCGACATTTTGAGGGATATGGTGGGTAATGATGAGTCCGTCCGTTCCATATTAGGAATTGCCTTGAATTCCACCGAACGCATTCAGCGGCTGGTGAATTCCCTGCTGGACATCAACCGCATCGAATCCGGGCAGATGGTTACAACGCTGCAAGCCATGAAGCCCGAAAAACTTATCGAGGTCGCCGTGCGAGACGTGACGCCTTCGGCCAATGGCCGCCGCCTGCAAATCAGGACCGAGATCGCTGCGAATCTGCCCGATGTCTTTGTCGATGCAGAGATGATCCGGCGCGTGATCATCAACCTGCTCGAGAACGCGGTCAAGTATTCGCATATGGAATCCATCATCGAGGTGGGAGCGAAGAGAGACAGCGCGGGTGTCGAATTTTGGGTCAAAGATAGTGGGCATGGTATTCCAGCAAATGCGCAGGAATTAATCTTCAAAAAATTCTCGCGGCTCAAGGGCAAGGACAAACCCAGCGGCTTGGGCATTGGTCTGGCATTTTGCCGGTTGGCGGTGCAGGCGCACGGTGGAAAGATCTGGGTCGAGAGTGAATTAGGGAAAGGCTCGAAGTTTGTTTTTGTCCTGCCGCTGATGGAAGAAAAAGCTGTAAAAAATTGAGGGTACAATAAAGGCCTCACTATTTCCCACCCCGAGCAGGCGGGAGGGACCAAGTGAGGTAGGAGTTTTCATGCAACCCGTCTCTGATAGTGTCTATATCGAAGATCATTACCTTGGCACGACGCTGGGAGTTATTCAACAGTCGCGCGGTTTGATCCAGGTCGATGCGCCGCCCGCGCCGGAGGATGGACGCGCTTGGCGCGCGGCGTTGATGGGTCTCGGCTCGGGGCCGGAGCGCGTGCTGATCAACCTCGACGCGCATCCCGACCGGACACTGGGGGCGCGCGCCATGGACTGCACTGTGATCGCGCACGAAAAAACGGCGGCGGTCTTCCGCGTACGCCCGACTACGTTCAAGGCGCAGGGCAACGAAACCGGCTCGGATTGGGAAACCATTCCGGGTCTGGGTACAGTGCGCTGGGCGCCGCCCGAAATTTCCTTTACGAATCAAATGGTTTTGCATTGGGGCGAAAAGCTGGTCGTTTTGGAACAACACGCGGGTCCTGCTTCGGGAGCGATCTGGGTGATCATACCCGATGATAAGGTGGTATTTGTGGGCGATGCGATCCTCAAGAATCAGCCCCCATTCATCGCCCATGCCGACCTTCCGGCGTGGATCGAATCGCTGAAGCTTCTCCTGAGCGCAGAATATCGCGGGTACACGTTCATCAGCGGGCGCGGCGGCACAGCCTCGACATCCACCATCCGGGCCCAAGTCGAGTTGATCGAGGGGATTCACGGCAAGCTGGAGAAGATGGCGGCCAGGGACCAAGCACCGGAAGCCACCGAAAAATTGGTCGATGCTCTCGCCGAAAACTTCAAAGCTTCCGCTGCGCGTCATAAGCAATTTGCCCAGCGCCTGCGTTATGGACTTAAGCATTATTATGCGCGGCATTATCACATGGGCAATTCGATAGAAGAATAATAGAACTCTTGCATAAGTGCTCCTGCCGCAGTCCCCGGCGGCGGGGAGATTGCTCACCTGCACTTGGCGCAGGTGCAAGTGTCGTCGGATTTCGATACGTGGCGCCTCGCGCCACTTCTCAATCCTCCTCGCAACGACATGTAAAAATTATTTCAGGTGACATCAATGACTGAACGTTTTCTTCCGCTTCTCGAGATCACGCGCGGAAACATCATCGAATCGATACACTTCGGCGCCATCGCCGTTGTCAGTTCCGATAATCAACTTTTATATTCTTATGGCGGCCCGCACGTGGTCGCTTTTTTACGCTCATCGGCCAAACCATTCCAGGCCTTGCCGTTCGTCGAGCGCGGCGGCGTGGAGCATTTCGGTTTTACGCCGCGTGAACTGGCTTTATCATGCGCCTCGCATCAAACCGCGCAGATGCATTTGGAGGCTGTCAAAGCGCTTCAGGAAAAGATCGGCATTCATGAAAGCGACTTGCAATGCGGTGCACATTTGCCCAGCGACGCGGCGATGTTGAAATATGTCATCACGCACAACATCACGCCGACCGCCAATTTCAATAATTGTTCGGGCAAGCACACCGCCATGCTGGCTCACGCCAAAATGCGCGGACTTCCGCTGGAGACGTATCTCTCACGCGAGCATCCCATCCAACAGGACATATTGACGACGTTTGCAGAGATGTGCGGAATCGAACGCGACCAGGTGGAACTCGGCACTGACGGTTGTTCCGCGCCGAACTTTGCGGTTCCGCTTCGGAACGCCGCCTTGGGCTTTGCACGGCGTTGTGATCCTTCTTCTCTTCCCAAAGCGCGTGCCGACGCCTGTCACAAGATCACCTCCGCGATGACCTCGTATTCCGAAATGGTTAGCGGATTCGGTGAATTCGATTGCGAGGTGATGAAAGTCGGCAATGGAAAAATTCTCACCAAGCGCGGCGCGGAGGGATTCCAAGCCATCGGGCTTTTGCCCGGCGCGATCAATGGCGAAACGCGCGGCATCGGCATTGCGCTCAAGGTTTCGGATGGCGATGCGGGGCGCATGGGCGAAGACTTGCAATCGAAGCCTCGCGTCCGCCCAGCAGTAGCC
>JBJKOR010000689.1:0-6915 GCA_046707185.1 Anaerolineales bacterium
TAATGTGCAGTGAAAATCAGGCGATTCAAATGACCAAGATCCTACTTGTAGAAGACGCTGCTGAACTAGTAGACATGATCTGTAAGAACCTAAGGAACGCGGGCTTTGACGTTCAAACCGTCAGCGATGGGGTTGCTGCACTTGAAGCCTATCCCTCGGCAACTCCAGATTTGATTGTTCTGGATTGGATGTTGCCCAAGCTTGACGGGCTGGAAGTGTTGAAACGCCTCCGCCAATTCTCGACTGTGCCAGTGTTGATGCTAACCGCACGTGGAGATGAAGTCGACCGGGTGATCGGCCTTGAAGTCGGAGCGGATGATTACCTGACTAAACCCTTCGGTATGCATGAGCTGGTCGCCCGTATACATGCCTTGCTACGTCGAAGCAATCTGATCAAGCAAACGATCATATCGGATCAGTCACACGAGATTGCGGCGGTGCATTGGGGGCCGTTTTTTATTTCGCCAGATTACCATGAAGCCACATTAGATGGCAATCCCTTGGATTTGTCACACACCGAGTTTGACCTGCTCCACCTGTTCCTTCGAAATCCGGGACGGGTTTTTACTCGGGCATATCTGTTGGAAACAGTTTGGGAAACCACATATGTAGAAAGTGATCGCTCTGTCGACAGCGCCATCACCCGCCTCCGGAGGAAGTTGGGCGTGGCGGGGGAATGGATTGAACCAGTTCGCGGCATAGGATATCGCCTAAAACGGAATGTTCCCCAATGAAAACACGTGCGATCCTTGCTTACGGTCTTGCGTGGGGAATAACAGGAATTGTTCTCGGCATATGCTCATCTCTTCCCAAGCCCCTTCCAGAAACGATTATGGATCAAGCCATGCTCGCTACATTCCTTTTAGGGGGCGCGAGTGCCGCGTTCATTGTTCCTCATTCTCGACAACAATCCGGTGTGCGCGGTATCGGCCTGGAGATTGGGCAGGGGGTGTTGTTATGGGCAGGATGGATAATAGTAGGTCTTAGCCTGGATGCTTTCATACGATATATTGCCATCCTTCCACTTGACCGTTGGGACATACTCTTTCTCATCCTGTCTTTTTTCCCGGGTTTGGCAGTTTATGAGACGGTGTATTGGTTTCGAAAGCTCTGGCAACGTTGGACTCATTTGAGGAAGACCAGATTCTTATGGACAATGACCAACGCTCAGTTGGTCGTAGTCACCAGTCTGGTATTTCTTCTTGATTTGATCGCGGTGCTTAGCTCATTCCGCCGCGGTAACTTCAGCGCGTTTTTATTGATTACAACACCCGAGATTCCGCCTGCACTAGGTTGGTTGTTACAGATAGTGATCTGGCTTGGCGCCCTTGCAGCCTTGTTGGGAATTAGCGTCCTCCTTGCCCTCCCAGCCTCGGCTCTTTTCTCTTTTTGGATCGCAAAACGCCAGACCCACCGTCTCGAAGCATTGACGCGGACCGCCAATCTCTTACGAAAGGGGAACTACGCAGCGCGAGTAACGGTGGAGGGGCAAGACGAACTAGCACAGCTCCAAACTGCTTTCAATCAAATGTCAGCGGAATTGGAGCAAGCTTTGCGTTCTTTGAAGGACGAACGTGACAAGGTAAATTCTTTGCTTCAAATTCAGCGCGACCTTACCGCTAACGTTTCTCATGACCTGCGAACTCCTTTAACCCTGCTTCATGGCTCCATCGAAACCGAGATGGAACTACAGGCGGCGGATTCTCACACCAATGTATCGAAAAGGCTGGACGTTATGCTTCAGCAGGTGCAACAATTGGAGGTGCTTGTTGCCGACCTGTTAACACTATCCCAGGCCCAGGCGAATCAACTGAGCATTCGCGTCGAAACGATCGCGCCAGCTGCAATTATCCAACATGTTGTGGATGCTACTGCGCCATATGCCTGGAAGATGCGACGAGTAAAGGTTTATGCTGAGCTGCCTGAAATAATCGCCAATGTTCGTGCCGATGCTCACCGATTGGAGCAGGTGTTGCAAAACTTGATACAAAATGGTGTCAACCATACCGCGCCGGGCGGTTTTGTCGCTGTCGCCGTTGTAGATGAGCCTGATGAAGTGCGTTTAGATGTGATTGATTCGGGCGAAGGTATTCCCAAGCGTGAACTCGATCACATCTGGGAACGTTACTATCGGGGAAATTCAAACCAAACCGGCGGAGTCGGCTTGGGATTGGCAATTGTCAAAGGGTTGGTCGTGACGATGCAGGGGAGGGTTTCTGTGGAAAGCACGCCTGGGGAAGGTAGCCAGTTCAGCGTATTTTTACCCAAAGCAGCAATCTGACACACAAATGACACACTCGCGCGTTCTTGGCGTGACATGAGGGGCATAAGATTTCCTGTAAAGAAAGGAAATCTTATGCCCGACTACATAATAGAAACAAAAGCACTGACCCGCCGATTTCACGCAGTTACAGCGATCCATGATCTGAATCTACGCGTACCCGTTGGTAGTATCTACGGCTTCCTGGGCCCTAATGGTGCAGGCAAGACGACGACCATTCGCGTGCTGCTTGGTCTAATCCATCCCCATAAAGGACAGGTTCGAGAATTCAATCTGCCAATGCCGCAGCAGCGGCTTTCCGTTCTGCGCCATATTGGATCCTTGGTGGAAGCCCCATCACTTTATCCACATCTGACTGGTAGGGAGAATCTCGAAATCATCTGCCGTTTGCGAGGTATCTCTTCACGACAAATACAAAGGGTCCTCGCTGTCGTGCGTCTCGAAAGGGATGCACGGCGCTTGGTGCATGGCTATTCTATAGGTATGAAACAGCGCTTGGCCCTGGGGTTAGCGCTGTTGGGCGATCCGGAATTGTTGATCCTGGACGAGCCTACTAATGGCTTAGACCCAGCAGGTATTCAGGAAATCCGGAACTTACTCCAGCGCTTGCGTTTGGAAACCGGTGTCACGATCTTGCTTTCAAGCCATCTGCTTGGAGAAGTAGCCCAAATGGCAGCAGACGTTGGTATCATTCACAAGGGGGGCCTTGTGTATCAGGGGAGTTTGAACTCGCTTCAGGCTCAGGGAGAACAATATCTCCGCCTTGAGGTAGATCACCCCAACGAGGTTCTGAAAATTTTACAAGGGGATGGGGTTGCCGTTGAACAAAATGAGGGGGTCTTGATTGTGCGGGGCCTGACCGAAGGTTCACAGGCCCAATTGAGTATTCGATTGGCGCGAAAAGGGATTGCAGTACTTTCATTGACCAAACAAACATCTTCGCTTGAGGAGATCTATTTGCGCTTGACCAAATCCGCCCCCAATGAAAGGAGTTTATAACCATGCCAACACTATTCTCTGTCATTCAGGCCGAGTTTTTGAAACTACGCCGCAGTTTAGCTATTTGGTTGGCACTGCTTGGCCCGCTTTTCATTGTTATACTGAGCTTTGGATTCGATCTGACCCATCCGCTAACAGTCCAGGGCGCCGATGTCAATGCTTGGCAGACGGTTATTGGAGACACGGCCATGTTTTGGTCCGTAATGATGCTTCCCATGTTTGTAACCCTTGAAACTGCACTGCTTGGTCAACTGGAGCATAGCGCCAAAGCATGGAAACAACTTTATGCCCAACCAGTTCCGCGTTGGTATTTCTATATTTCCAAGATGTTCGTAGGATTTTTATTGATCGCGGCTGCCTATCTTGTACTAATGACCGGTACTGTGGCAGCGGGGCTGGTAGCCCAACGATTTAGCCTATCTCCCAGCAGTTTTTATTGGCCCGCACTATTTCCCAACTTGTTTGATCTGCTCTGGCTATTTTGTACGATGTTGATGCTTACACTCTTGATGATTTCCTTGCACACGTATTTAGGATTACGATGGCCCAATTTTGTGGTCTCGGTCGGACTGGGAATCTTGGCGTCCATTTTAGGATATATCGGCGCAGCCATGAACCGAATGCTCTTTTCGGATATCATCCCTTGTGCCATGCCATTCCATGCAATTATGGTGTTCAGAAAAGGTGCGCCGCCTGCCAGCCTCATGTTTCCGATAGTATTCAGCCTGGTTGGATCTATATTGTTTACCACATTCGGAATTTGGGATTTTACCAGGCAGGATGTATTGTGATTTTCCCTTGCCTGCCGACATTTTCCATGAATACTATCAACTTCACATTTATGGCCTTCGCAAGAAGCGTTGTCTATTTTCAACCGCTACTCAAAATGTGTTTCAGGGTGGTGGCACAAAAGTAAGTGACGAACTTTAACGCGAATTCCGCGAATGGGCGAATGCCACAGATATTTTTCAAAAGCATTCGCAAAATTCGCTGATTTGCGCCATTCGCGTTTGGCTTTTTAATCTCCGCTTGCCAGCATCACTTACTAAGGCCACTACCGCCCTTGACAATCTCTCTTGCGATGTATTATCCTGTACACAAATGTACAAAGTAAACAGACTTCTCCAACAGAATCGCCGCCTGTTCCACACCGGCGACCTGGCCGTGTTGTGGGACATCACCAACCGGAACACCCTCTACACCACCATCAAGCGCTACTGCCGCCAGGGCATCATCCACCCCATCTTCAAAGGGCTGTATGCCACCCTGCCCATCGACCAACTGGATCCGCTTGAGCTGGGAGCGGCCATCATACACGACTACTGTTACATCACCACCGAGACCGTCCTGGCCGCTGCCGGGGTCATCTCCCAAGCCACGTATGCCTACACTTTCGCCGCTCCCGTTTCCAAACGCTGCACCATCGGCCCTCACAACTATCGTTACCGCCGTCTCCAACCCCAATACCTGTACAACCCCATCGGGATTGAGACCCGTCAGGGTGTCGCCACCGCCTCCACCGAGCGCGCCGTAGCCGACCTGTTGTATTTCTCTCCTCGCTATCACCTGGACATGGCGGACAGTATCGATTGGGATCGCGTCCAGGCGATTCAAAAGGAGGTGGGCTACCATGATCTGGCTTAGGAAAGAAGATGTCTTCCACAAATCCCAACTCAATCGACTGCTCATCGAGATCGTCGATACCCCGGATCTGGCCGCCGCGCTCGCATTCAAGGGCGGCACTTGCGCTGCCATGCTGGGCAGACTCGACCGTTTTTCGGTTGACCTGGACTTCGACCTCATCACATCGATCGATCACGCATCGCTCCGCAGCCGATTGACCGCCATCTTTTCCCGCCTCGACCTGACCCTGACCAAGACCTTCCGCCAGGCACTCTTCTTTCAGCTGCGCTACCCCGCGGCTCAGCCGTCCCAACGCCATACGCTCAAGGTGAGCTTCAGCGACGATCCTCCTAGAGCCAACGACTACAAGGTGGAGTACCTCTCCGAGATCGACCGCTTGGTCCGCTGCCAGACGGTGGAGACGATGTTCGCCAACAAGCTCGTGGCCGTCACAGACCGCTTTGCCCGCTACAAGACCGTCGCGGGGCGCGACATCTACGACATCCACCACTTCTTCTTGCAGGGCTACACCTACAAACCAGAGATCATCACCGAGCGTACCGGTCAAAGCGCATCCGACTACCTGCGCTCCCTCACAACCCATATCCGCAAATATGTCACCCAACGTGTCATCGACGAGGACTTGAATACGCTCCTGCCTCCGAGGCAGTTCCGGTCACTGCGCAAGGTCATCCTTCCCGAAACGCTCCACTTCCTCGAATCCCTGCCCACTTAACGTGCAAGGTTCCCGACCAGGCTAACCCCTATCTAACTCCCCTGCTGACAACTTCCACGAGCTTCTCTATACTGCCTGTATGGCAACAAAGAAGCAGAAGCTACGAGAGTCCGTGTTGGATACCGGATTGACGAAGGTCAACACAACGGAAGGCGCGGCATACGGTGCCGCATTGCTGGCAGGCGTAGGGGTAAAGAATTGGGATAGTGTAGCGGAGGCATGTTCATTCTGCATTAAGATCACTGATTGCATATTCTCGCTTCCAGCCAAATCTGCAATCGCGCCCGCCAACTTGAGGATGCGATGATAGCCGCGTGCTGACAGATTCATCTGTCCCATCGCGGCGCGGATCAGACTCGCCCCCGCTTCATCCAACTTACAGAACTGGCGCACCTCTGCCACGCGCATGTCGGCGTTTGAAAAGAGATTAGATGATTTGATACTAGAGAATCGTTGACGTTGAATATCACGCGCAGATTGAACACGCTTTCGAATCGTTTCACTCGACTCGCCTAATCGATCACCACTTAACTTTTGATAATCCACGCGCGGAACTTCGATGTGAATATCAATGCGGTCAAGCAAGGGACCGGAAATTCGCTTTTGATATTTTGTCACAGTGGATGGCGCGCAAGTACAGGGTTTGATCGGATCGCCGTAATAGCCACAGGGACATGGATTCATGGCGGCAACCAGCATGAAGTTCGCCGGAAATGTCAACGAACCTTGGGCACGCGAAATCGTCACGACTTTATCTTCAATCGGTTGGCGCATCACTTCGAGCACACGTGAACCAAACTCAGGGAGTTCATCCAAAAACAAAACACCCCTATGCGCTAACGATATTTCTCCGGGATGCGGCCAGTTGCCGCCGCCGACCAAGCCTGCATGGCTGATGGTATGGTGCGGCGCGCGGAATGGACGCGTGCGAATCATCATCTCAGGTGGCAAAGCATCGGCGACCGAATAGATGCGCGTCACTTCCAATGATTCTTCCAACGATAATTCCGGCAAGATGCCGGGCATGGCGCGTGCTAATAAGGTCTTGCCCGCGCCGGGCGGACCGATCATCAACATGTTGTGGGCAAAAAGCCATACACTTTAGGATTGATTTGATGGTCGGTAAGCTCAGGAACGACCCTTTTTGGAAATTTATTGGAAGGTGACATCGGCAGGCATACCCGGTTTGAGTTGCCCTTGCGAATCGCTAACCGTCAGCTTGATGGCATACACCGTGGATGAGCGTCCTTCCACCGTCTGCACATTGCGCGGCGTG
>JBJKOR010000690.1:0-1691 GCA_046707185.1 Anaerolineales bacterium
GAAGCGCGGCGAGTTCATTCCCTATACGACCGAACAACTGATCGATTTGATCACGGATGCCAAAACCACCATTCCGCGTTACTGCCGCGTGAACCGGGTCGTACGCGATATCCCGTCCACGAAAGTCGTCGAACGCAATCGCCGCACGAGCTTGAGACAAGATGTCCACAACGAAATGAAGCGGCGCGGCACACATTGTGACTGCATCCGCTGCCGCGAGGTCAGGGGCAAATCGGTCGATCCCGCTTTGCTCAAATTGGATGATCTGGTTTACCACGCCGACTACGCCGAAGAACATTTCATCTCGTATGTCACGCCGGAGGATAAACTGGCCGGATTCATTCGCTTGTCATTACCATCCAAAGTTGCGCCACAGACTCAACTAAACGATTTGAACGGCGCGGCCTTGATCCGTGAAGTGCATGTGTATGGACAGTCGCTGCCGGTTGGCGCGGAAAAGATCGGCGCGGCGCAGCACGCGGGTTTGGGAACGAACCTGCTTCAAGAAGCTGAACGGATCGCAAAAGAAAATGGATTCAAACGAATGGCTGTTATCTCTGCCATCGGCACGCGGGAATATTATCTCGAGCGCGGTTTCGAGCGCGGCGAGTTGTATTTGGTGAAGAATATTTTATAGCAACGTTCTTTCAAATTAATAGCAAATTGCTTTTGAGAGCCAGAAGGTGGGAAGTAAAAATAGTAAGCACCCCGATTCAACGAGAAGTGTTCGGCGTATAAATCACATAATCATCTTTACCAGGCTTTTCGAACAAAACCATTTGCTTTTCCAACTGAATTTCTATTTTGGGCATTGGGTTGTAATTGAGAATAATTGCCTCGAGCATGGGATTACGATTCTTCTCACTGGCTCCCACGTGATAAAAATGCTGACGCGTCAAAATCGTAAAATTGGAGGCATACTTCTCGACGGCAGAATTTGTGCGATAGCGATTGCTGTGCCACGTTGAAAGAATAAATCTTGCTGAAGCTACAGAAAGCAAATCATATAGTCCCTGCTCATCCTCTTCAGACCAGGCGTTGAAATAGTCCACATGCCTGCCAATGTACGGAGGATCACAGTATATAAAATCATTTTGTAATGCAGAAGAAATCATTGTTTTGAAATCGGCGCAAACGAACTGCCAATCATATTGGCTGACAGCTTGAGTCACGTACTTGATTTGATTTGCAATCTTCGTTATGTAGGCCTTGGCAAAACGCTGCGGTTTGTGCCCGAACGGAACATTGAATGCGCCTTTTTTGTTGAAACGCATCATTCCATTAAAACAAGCCCGATTAAGAAAAAGCAAATCCAGGGGATTGCCATCTTTATTGAAACGCTCCCGAACTTGATAATAATGATCTTCGCCTTTTGCTTGAAGTAAAGCGCCCTCTTTTTCAAGGAATTCTTTAGCAACGCCTGATGTAATATTGCCGCGTTTGATTGCATTATAGAAATTGATGATGTGGGGATTTATATCTGCAAAGATGGCGCGGTTGGGTCGTACATTGAATCCAACGACGCCTGAACCCATAAATGGCTCGATCCATGTTCCATCTTTTTCAAGAATGGCATGATCCTTGATCCATTCGACCAACTTAGTTTTGATACCCTGACATTTCAGGGGAGGAACATTTATAGCCATATGCTTCGGAATATAACTGGAAGAGGCAAGAGCGGGGGCAAGGAT